>CBDULO010000104.1:0-3291 GCA_965368095.1 uncultured bacterium
GAATATTCCATGGAATGGCCCCATCGGAGCGGTTCGCGTCGGCATCAAAGACGGGGAATTCATCCTCATGCCAACCTATGAAGAAATTACCGAAGGCGAACTCGATCTCGTCGTCGCAGGAACCGCAGATAAAACCGTGATGGTTGAAGCGGGGGCAAATGAGCTCACCGAAGATAAAATGCTCGAGGCGATGAAGCTCGCCTCAAGCGCGCTCGGTCCGATTATCGACCTCATCAATAACGTCGTCGCTGAAAACGGAAAAGAAAAGCTCAATCCCCTCGCGCCAAAAGACAAAGATGAAGAGGAGGCTCAGAAAAAACTTGATGCTCTGCGTGAAACGGTATTTACGCGTCTCAATAAGGAACGCGCAAATATGTTTACCAAGCCGCTCGTCAGAAAAGCGGATAGAAAAGATGTCGTGGACCAGCTTCAAGCGCTTATTCACGATGAAAGGGAGGCGCTTGGCATTGATGAAGAACATCTGCATCGTGACGCAATGAACTTTGTTGAAGATTATATTGAAGCGGAAGTCACGCGCCTCATTCTTGAAGAGGGTCGCCGTGTAGATGGACGCGAGCTCTTCGAGGTTCGCCCCCTAAATGCGCTCGTGGGCATTATGCCTCGCTCACATGGAACGGGATTATTTGAACGTGGCGCCACTCAAGTGCTTACCTCGGTCACCCTTGGCTCTCCCGGAATGAAACAGACGCTCGACACCATGGAATTTCAAACAACAAAGCATTATTTTCACCACTATAATTTCCCAAGTTATTCCGTTGGTGAAACAAAGCCGAATCGCGGACCGGGACGCCGTGAAATCGGCCATGGCGCTCTTGCGGAACGCGCGATTGAACCAATGATTCCAGGCAAAGAAGATTTCCCATATACCATTCGTGTCGTTTCCGAAGTTCTTGGCTCAAATGGCTCAAGTTCCATGAGCGCCACCTGTGGCTCGACCCTCGCCCTCATGGATGCCGGCGTCCCGATCAAAAAACCGGTGGCCGGAATCGCCATGGGGCTCGCAAGCGATGAAGAAGCCGGAAAATACCAAGTCATTACCGACCTTCAAGATCTTGAAGACGGAAAAGGCGGAATGGATTTCAAAATCGCCGGAACAAGCGATGGAATTACCGCCATTCAAATGGACACGAAAACCCAGGGACTTCCATGGGAAGTCGTGCAAGAAGCGGTGACGAAATCAAAAGACGCGCGCTTGCACATTCTTAAACATATCGCCTCGGTTATCCCGGAACCAAGAAAAGAAATGTCGCCATATGCGCCGCGCATCACCTCTTTTCGAATTAATCCCGAGAAGATTCGAGATGTTATCGGTCCGGGCGGGAAAATCATCAATAAAATTATTGAAGAGCATGATGTTGAAATCGATATCGAAGATGACGGCATGGTCATGGTCACCGGAAATGACGCGGAGAGCGCCGCAAAAGCGGTGGAATGGATTAAACAGCTCACACGTGAAGTGGAGGCGGGTGAAATCTTCGAAGGAAAAGTCACGCGCATTATGGATTTCGGCGCCTTCGTGGAAATCCTTCCCGGCACCGAGGGACTTGTGCATGTTTCGGAAATCGCCCCGACACGAACCGAAAATGTCACCGATGTGCTCAATATCGGAGACACGGTCAAAGTCATTGTATACGAAATCGATGATATGAAACGCGTGAATCTTTCCATTAAGCGACTCGATCCGGAATGGAAAGAAAAATCCGCCGCCGCAAAAAAAGACGACGACAAAAGAGGCGGTAGCCGACCAAACGGTGACCGTCCAAGAAACGGAAATCGCAATGGAAACAGACGCCCGCCAAGACGAAGCTAACGCATGTCGAACGAAATCAATTTTGGCAGTCCATCAAATTTTATTTTAGCCGAAGGGAAGCGTGAGAATCCCTTCGGTCTTTGGTGGTTGATTGCTGTTGGAATTGTCACCGTCATTATTACAGCCATGATTGCGTTTATCGTTCTCCTCTATCAGCCGGTACAAATTCCAAGTGAAGCGACGCTCTACGTCACCGCTCCCCCGAAAGCGCTTTCTGAGCTCCCAGATGCGCTAAATGAAACGCTCCCCGCCGAAATACGCGAGATAGTGGATACAAATAGCCATTGGCCGATCACTGTTGGTCTCTATCGCGCAGAAGAGCAATGGCAATGGTTTATGGTTGGCCCGCGTTGGATGATAAAAAACAAAACCTCGGCGAATGGTCTCGTCGCATTATTCAAAAGCGATGTGAAAAATGAAGAAGCTGGGCGAACATTCCACTACACAACATCCCTCGCGACCATTCTTCCGTTCAAAGATACCTTTTCCATGGAACTCGAACCGCAACTCCTGGCGGACGCCAGCGGTTTGGATATTTTATTGGATGAAGAACCCATTACAGGAACCTTCAAGAACGGAATCTTGCAATTAGACATCGATTTTGAATCTCAGGTAGAAAATCTGCCACTCAAAAATGCGGATATCGCCATTACGGTTCCAAGAAATGGAATCACGGAAGACGCCCTCAAAGACTTCATCCGACGACTGAGCAATGGCAGACATCATCATTTAAAAACCCCTGAATTATCGCAATATCATGTCTGGATCGATAAAAATGGTTATCCGACGCTCACAACCTACTCATTTGAAGAGCCGCTTTCAGACACAGATGCCGCGCAATTACTTGGCGCTTATGGCTTTTTCAGCAAGAAAACCATCCTTTTACCCGATGGGACGCTAAGTTATGAGCATGTCGCGCCCACGGCAAGCTCAACAACCAGTCTTTTTGGGGAGCATATAAATGAGCAAAACGAGATAATTACGCTAAAAGAAGCGGAATTAATCGTGCAAAGCTCAAATCATACCCCGGCCGCATCTGAAGACATTCCTTTTTGTGACCATAATCCATGGATGAGAACTTCCGGAAATAGCCTGAAATTCATTTTAGACAGTATCGGTGCAAAAGATATCCCGGATACGCTTCCAGATATTCAAATCGGGAGTCAGGAAAATAAACTTTCGATCTGTTTCGAATAGCAAAATTCGCAATCCATACCTTACCCTCAGGTTATCCACATAAAATGTGGATAGATTTTTATCTCATCCTCAAAATTATTTAGCTAAGCTTAGTACAGAAATGCTAGTTCCCTTTACAGAATAAGAAATATGATAAAATAGAAGTGACCCTTTAGATCAAAGAAAGGGTCCTACGCAGCTCTCCTGCCACAAAAGAGCTGTAACGCACATTTTTGCTACGAGCCTAAGCTCCTTCGGGAACGCCGAAGAAGCCCTTTCACGGC
>CBDULO010000105.1:0-3267 GCA_965368095.1 uncultured bacterium
CCGGCCCACCTATCATCATCCACCTCTTCCCCATGGCTGGCTATGGAGACCGGCGCCTGCACGGGAGCCATCGGTTACGGTCGATTTGCATATAAATCATCCGGAGAAAGCCAGTCTTGATCCAAGACTTTCACCTCTTGATAGTCGGAGGATCCATCGCCATCCGTATCCGGCTGAGAAATATCGGTACCCGCCCCGCGCTCCTCGTCATCGCTAAAACCATCGCCATCAGTATCGCCCGGTCGAGCCGCAAGCATATCCAGCTCTTTTTGGATTGCTTCATCTTGAGCCGGGTCTTGCGCCCCTTGCCCATTCTCCGTTTTTACCATCGGAACGTCTACGGGCTGTAGATTTCGCTCCTGCAAGAATCTGATTAAAAAGATTCCGCCAATGAGGATAAGAATCCCGCCGACAATCGATATGAGGATGATGATTTGTTTTTTCGTCATATTAACTTCCTACGTTTCCTAGAGAAGCAGGTAATACTCTCGCATCGCTTGCAGGTGTGATTGATCCATATACTTTTGAGCCGGCACATAGATACTCTCCCTTCCCTGAAGGGATCACGATTTCTCCCGTGAGAGCGTTTTGCGTAAAGATGAACCAGTATTTTCCATGCCGATTACTCGCGGACTCATCAGCGCAGCCAATGGTTGAAGCCGGATCAATGGTTGGGGGGGTCACGGTAAATACCCGTTCTTCGGTCACGATACGCACAACACTGTCGATTTCGCCAAAATATCTCCAAGAGCCGCCGAGCGCCGGTCCACTCGATCCGGTTCCATAGTCCACCAGATAATATCCGTATTGTCCTGTAAATGCCCAAGGACCTCGCTTATATTTTGTCGTCTGCGGCGCCACCTGGAAGCTTCCACAGCCTATGGAACCGTCCGGATGGTAACAGGCGAGGAATCCATGCGGCGTGGCTCCAATAAGATCCTGATCTCCAGGTGCGTTGTAGTGAATATCTCCAGGAGGTACGAGCGCCGGCGGCGGAGTGACATGCGCGTCGATATAACTATATGGAAGCTCCCCGTTCCATGTATGCACGATCAAGGTTTCATCCGGCCCCACGCGCGGCGCGAGATAGACTTTGCCATTCTCATTTCCAAGCCCTGCTTCATGGAAATTTCCTACGCCAAATCGACCTGATTCAAAAGACCAATACCCTCCAAAGATACCTTCATCCGGTGTTTCGAGATCAGTCGGCCAAGGCTGAGCATTACAATTGCCACGACCGCCCGTTAATGGATCCGGACCGGTACATGGATTATCTTCAAATGAGTCGATAATGATTCGGTAATTAGCGCAGGCATCCAGTCCGACGAGACCGGTAATGGTGAAATCGCCATTTTCATCGGTAAATGTTTCAAGGTCAGGAATGCGCACCCCTCTTTGGAAGACGGAAACACGCGCATTTGGAATTGGCTGATTTGAATAAATCGCGTCGAATACTTGGCCGCTGACGGACTCTGTTCCAATCACGTCGGTACAACGGGCGCAACCGGAATATCCGCAGGATGGCGAGCATTGTACGGCATCAGTTCGATCGGGATGAGGCGACGCACAAAGATCGCCCGGCCCACATTCTGACGCATTCGGCATACAGACCCTATCGGCCTCTTCTCGGGGGAAGGTCGCGGGTTCAAGACTTGCCGGGGTCCACACCGATGTAAGTGTAAGAGCGAAGCGACAATCAAATTGAGTTTCTCCAACGCAGGTAATCGGTCCCGTCGCCGGATCTCGATAATAGCCGTAGTGCGCACATGAAATATTTGGCGCGAAATCGAATCCGAGCGCGCTACAGGTGATTCCATCATCGGGATCAACAACCCCATCACATTGCTCCCCGCCATTCAAATTTCCATCGCCGCAGAAGCCGCCAGAAGAAGCGACCTGAATACAGGTTGCACTACAATTTGTACATGTTGAGCCATAATCCGCTCGGCAGGTTCGGTCGCCGTTTCTTACCCCATAATCACATTGCTCGACTCCCGTGCGCAAATACCCATCGCCACAAATATTTGTTTTACAGCTATTGGTACATGCATCATTATTGCTTCGATTTCCATCATCGCATTCTTCCCCATCATTGACGATTCCGTCGCCGCAAGAGCCAATCGGCTCACATCTTGACCATGCTTTATACGTACATAAATCCGAGACATCGGAAACTCCCGAGACAAGTCCCAAGACCGGGTCAATCAGCGGCTCGCCAATGGCGTCCACGCAATTTCGCGTGCGCTGCGTTGCTCTTGCGACACATTGACCGGTATTCACGAGAACGCCGGCAACTTCAATGTCGCAACTCGCGTCGTCCGTACATTCAAATTCAGCTTCATTGCGACAGATTCCATCAATACAAAGCCCTGTCATGCTTCTTGAACTTACACAATCCAAATTCGTGTCACATGTTCTGACATTGGTACATCGATTGACCGTTACACCCACGCAGGTGTCCAGATTGTAGAGACCAAGGGTTCCGCCACAAGTACCGCCCGGACATTCCGCGTCCGATGTACAAGGCTCTTCCGCATTCGCTCCGCCGCGACAAAGCGCGCTTGTCGTTGTTTCAACATTATTATCACATTGCTCCGGTCCGTTTACGACGCGGTCTCCGCAATATGGGGCAACGGTTCGGCAATCGAATGAACAGCTATTTGTCGGATTGCATGCCGCGGCGACTGAACAATACTGGCCGTTTTCCGCCCCGCGATCACAACTCTCCCCCGGGCTTAACTCGCCGTCGCCGCAGAATGCGTCAAAGCCGCTACAATCAATGGCGCAATGACCATAGGTTCCATTTAAGACTCCGTCGTCACAGGCTTCGGGTGCCGGTAATGCCGCGCAAACCGTCGTGGTGCCGTCCGGATCTCCCGCATCGCTGCATTCATCCGTGCTTCCAATGGTGAAACAAGCCGTTCCTTCACGGACTCCCGGACCGCCGGCCGTTGTTCGACAGGTGGCTCGGTCAATACGTCCATTGCCGCAAAATTCATTTGCAATACAGCTCGTTGTCGGCCCATCAATGAAGCTGGTACAGTCTGAACATACCTGCAGCTTTGTTCCCGCCGTTCCGCCGTCAACCGTACAGGCAACCGGTCTGGTATCTCCAATTTCACAGGCTTCCGCCGCTCCGATAATGCCGTTTCCGCACACATCATCAACGCCATAGCTTCTTCCGGCGCAAATTCCTTCGTATACCCAGTTTCCACCCGTTGGATTACATGTTCCTTCGGAAATGATCGCTCCCCCCGAGGTTCGCAC
>CBDULO010000106.1:0-3238 GCA_965368095.1 uncultured bacterium
CAATTGGGGGTTGGTAGGTTTGGGAGGTTTCCTTGGTGGAAACTGGAATGTGGTCAATCTTCTTCTTGGAAGCTGGCCGCAAGTTGAATGGATCGTCTATGTCTTGGTCGGTCTATCCGCGCTTGCCATGCTTATGATGCACAAGTGCAAGGCTTGCAAAGTTGACATGAAGAGCGGAAAATAATCGTCTCGAAAATAGCACCTCCGCTTCGGGGGTGTTATTTTTTTATTAAGTTTCGTACAATAGAAGCAGATGACGCAGAAAAAACTACAACTGCCCTTTTTCATCGGATTATTGATCATCGTGATGGTGCTCGCTTTTTTTATTTTTAAACCGTTCATTTCGACCATTGCCGTTGCGGGAATGTTGGCCGTGATCATCCACCCATTTCATGAGCGGTTTACAAGAATGCTGAAAGGCCATGTGGCGATTGCCGCACTTTTATCTGTTGTCTTCGCGGCTGTCTGTATTCTTGTACCGCTGACCTTTATTGGAACGCAGGTTTTTATGGAGACCCGCGAACTCTATCTTTCATTGACTTCGAATAGCGGAAATTATTTCGGTCTGATTGATAGCTTGATCACTCAGCCGCTTCGAGCGTTTATTCCTGATTTTAACCTGGACCTCTCATCGTATCTTCAACAGGCGCTCGGCTGGATTGTGGGGAACTTAGGCATTCTCTTTTCCGGGACGGTACAAACCATTCTTCATCTCTTTCTTGGATTTATTGCCTTATATTATTTTCTTAAAGATGGCCCGCGCTTTACGCAGGCAATTATTGAATTGAGTCCGTTATCGGATAATTTTGATCGGGCGATTTTACAGCGTCTTGTTACGGCGGTGAATTCCGTTGTGAAGGGCTCCTTGCTTATCGCATTGATCCAGGGCTTGCTTTCGGGGTTCGGTTTTTGGATTTTTGGCGTTCCCAGCCCGGCGCTTTGGGGAACGATGGCCGCCATCGGTGCCTTGATTCCCGGCGTGGGAACAACCATCGTAATTATTCCCGCGGTGCTCTACCTCTATTTCTCGGGGCATGCCATAGAGGCTGTCGGGTTATTGCTTTGGGGGGCAACAGCCGTCGGATTGATCGATAATCTGCTTCATCCGCAGCTTGTTGGAAAAGGAGCCAATATTCATCCGTTATTCGTTTTGTTTTCCGTTCTCGGCGGAATTACGCTATTCGGTCCGATGGGATTTTTTCTTGGGCCTTTAGTCCTTAGCCTTCTTTACGCTCTTGTGGATATTTACCGCATGCTGATACTTAAAAACGGTTCTCGTAGAACCGCTTCAGTATAGTTTCTTCACTTGACCTTCTCCAGGAGGGCGAGGGTGGCGCCGCCGGCTTGGTTCGGGGCGAGTGAATCTCGGAAATAAAGTACGAGATTTTTTTGTTTCTTTAACCAGTCATGAACGAGGGCGCGCATTTTTCCGGTACCGCGCCCATGCACGATTTTAATGACGCGTGTTCCCATCATCATCTCCGCGTGGAGGAATGACTCAAGCTCGGAGAGCGCGATATGTTTCTCCATGCCGTGCAAGTCAATCTTTGCCGGATCGCCCATTTCGGCGGCCCAGACCTCTCTTTCCATCTCTTCCTTCGTCGGCGCGTTCTTCTCGACCTTTGGCTTCTCCTTCATAAGAATCAGCGTATAGAACTCTTTTCAATGAGGCAAGCTGCTTTCGGCTCCCGGGCTCGCGTACTTACTGGTATGATTTGAGGTATGAAGAAAAAATTATACGAATTTTTGCCGGTATTTTTATTCGCCGTGCTTGGACTCATGTTTTATCAGCTGCCGGCAGAGACGGTGGAAGAGTCAACAATTCCTGTTTCCGGTTTTGGGAATGCGTATATCGGAAGAGTGGTGGATGGAGATACAGTTGCGGCAACCATAGACGGCATGGATGAAGAGGTGAAGATTCGTCTTCTTGGCGTGAATACGCCCGAAACGGTCGATCCGCGGCGGCCGGCCGAGTGTTTCGGAAAAGAAGCTTCTGCATTTTTGAAGGGGAAGCTTGAAGGTCGGCGCGTGCTTCTTGAAAGCGATACGGAAGCGGATGAGCGCGATCGATACGGTCGTTTATTGAGGTATATCTATTTGGAAGATGATGTGCATATCAATGCGCTTATTATTGAAGAAGGATATGGCTTTGCCTATACGTCATTTCCCATGAGTGATGAAATAAAAGCAGACTTTCTTGAGTTGGAAAGATCGGCGCGCGATGAAGAGCGCGGGCTGTGGCATCCGGAAGCCTGCAGAGATAGCGCGATTGACAGATAGCAGGTGAAAACGTACAAGAACAAGGCCTGTAAAGGAGGCCGTTTTGCAGAAGGAAGCAGTGAAGGTTGCGGCATTTGATATTGATGGGACGCTGTTCCGCTGGAGCTTTCTGATTGAAATCGTCGAGCGCCTCGTGAAGGAAGGGAAGATCGCGGCCGAGGCGTATGAGCCGGCTCATGCGCTCAAGATGCAGTGGCGGCGTCGCGAAGTAGCCTATACGGATTACCTTGCTGTAATCATCGAGATTGTCGATGGCAAGGCGATGCGCACGGTTTCAAGAGATGATCTGACCGCAGTGGCCAAGACTGTCGTGGATGAGCATGGCCGCAATGTCTATGTCTTCACGCGCGAGCTCTTGCGGGTAGTGCAGGAAGCGGGATACAGAACGATCGCGATCAGCGGTTCGGTGAAGGAGGCGGTCGATCTCTTCGCGGAAATGTGGGGGATTGATGATGTGCTCGCGACCGAGCTCGAGCATGACGCGGAAGGGTTTTATACGGGCAAGGTGTTTTACACGCCGGTGCACAAAAAAGGAGAGGCGCTCTATACCTTTTTGTCTCGAGAAGCCGGTTCTTCCAACCTTGATATTGCTGTCGGGGATACTTCGTCGGATCTTCCGATGCTTCGAATGGCGAAATATCCCATAGCCTTCAATCCCGAAAATCGGCTGAAGGCGCATGGGCGAGCGCATGGACTCGTTTGTGTGACAGAGCGAAAAGATACGATTACCGTTCTTTCTGCTCCCGGTGAGGGGCAGGCGAGGCATACGCCGCGTCGTTTTAGCGAGAAGTCGCTCGCGAATATCCTCCCGAGAGATATCGGCCTTGAATTGAAGGCGAGACTCTATAAGCTCGGTTATGAGCATATCTGAATACTGGCCCCCCGAAGCAAGATGCGACGGGGGGCTGTGGATAACTTGCGCGAACCAAGCCCTTCCATTAAGTTTTTTATATATGGA
>CBDULO010000107.1:0-3148 GCA_965368095.1 uncultured bacterium
GTTGTGAAAGATGAAAAGAAGATTGGCATCATCGGGACGAGAGCGACCATCAGTTCGGGAATATACGAAACAAAGCTTAAAGAACAATCAAAAAAAATATTGGTTATTTCGGAAAGCTGTCCGCTCTTTGTTCCACTTGTCGAAGAGGGGTGGGTTGCGCGACCGGAAACGAAAAAAATTGCGCGCATGTATCTTTCAAAGATTCGACAAATGCAAGTTGACGCTCTCATTCTTGGCTGTACGCATTATCCCTTCTTGCAAGAAGTGATCGCCGAAAGCGTTCAGAAGCGCGTCAAGATTATCGACTCGCCGTCCGCGCTCATGAACCTGATCGAGAAGGAAGCGCCGGAAATATTGCAAAAGGGCCGGGGGAAACATGTTTTTGCTTTTACAGATCCGTCCGGGCGGATTCAAGAAATTGCAAAGAAGTGGCTCAAAATACCGATTGAAATAGAAAGGGCGGAATTAAAAACCCTCGCCTAGGTGAGCGAGGGAGATAAGGGTCTTCTGTGAACGGCCTGCGAGCTACGGAGCGGGCTCAGCTGTCGCGCTGGGTTGTGGGAGGGACGAGCGACGGCTTGAGTGGGTTGGTTGGTTGAGCCTTCACCGCAACGAGGCCGTTCACAGAAGATGGCTCGACCATATGCCATATGGTCGATTTCGTCAATATGCTCGCGTGACCCCGGTTCATCTAAGTGCTACCATGCAAACCATTATGACTGCTTTTATTGTCTTTTTTCTTGTCCTTACCGTTCTTGTTTTAATACATGAGCTTGGCCACTATATCGCCGCGAGAATTTCCGGCGTGAAAGCGGAAGAGTTTGGCTTTGGTTTCCCACCAAGAGCCTTGGGCTTTACCCGCGTGAACGGATCTTGGAAAAAAGTATCCGGCCGCGATCGATCGAAATATCCAAATACCATTTGGTCATTAAACTATTTGCCGCTTGGAGGCTTTGTTCGATTGAAGGGGGAGTCGGGTGAAAATGCATCTGACGACGACTCTTTTTTGAAAAAAAATGGCTGGCAAAAGTTTTTCATTCTTTCTGCCGGGGTGCTCATGAATTGGCTGCTTGCCGCCGTTATTTTTTCCGGCGGACTTATGGCGGGAATCCCGGCAGACCTTGACCACGCACCGGCGGGCGCGCAAATCAGCGAAGAACATATTGAAATTGCTTATATTCTTGAAGGTTCCGGGGCGGATGAGGCCGGGCTTCTCGCCGGCGACCGTCTTCTTTCAATACAGGAGCAGGTACCGAGCGATGTCGCCGGCGCAAAAGAATTACTTTCGACCGACGCGGAGGGGGAGACGGCCGCATTCTCTATTTTGCGAGAAGATGAACAAATAGAGGTGACAGCATCCAGCAAATATATTGAAGAGCTGGATGGCCCGGGATTTGGAATTGTTCTCGCAAGGGTTGGCATTGTGAGATTCAGCCCGCCGCGCGCCATTGTTCAAGGCGTGATTTTAACGGGTGACTATACATATAGAATCGTCGTTGGTTTTGGCACGCTTGTTCGCGATCTGATCATTCGGAAACCGATTGAAGCTGAAATCGCCGGTCCCGTTGGCATCGCCGTGCTCACAGGTGAGATTGCGGAAGATGGTTTTTGGGCACTCATGCAATTTACCGCGCTTCTTTCGATTAACCTCGCCGTGATTAATTTCTTGCCCATTCCCGCACTCGACGGCGGCCGCGTCGTATTTGTGCTGGTTGAAGGTTTGCGTCGAAGACGTAATAATCCAAATTTCGAAGCGGCCATTCATCAAATCGGCTTCGTCGCGCTTCTTGTCCTTATTTTATTGGTTACCATCAATGATATTCAGCGATATGGATCCAGTATTTGGAATGGTTTATTAAGTGTTGTAGGCTTGAAATAATATATGTCACTATTCAAAAAATTCGAGCAATTAAAGGATCAGGCCGAGAAAAAGATCCCGTCGGTCGGAACCATGGAGGAGCTAAAAGAGCTCGAAATTCAGCTTCTTGGGCGAAAAGGAGAGCTCGCGACACTCATGAAGGGGATGGCGGAAGCGGATCCGAAAGAACGGCCGAAGCTCGGAAAGGCCGCGAATGAACTTAAAACATTCATCACGGAGAAGCTCGATGCAAAGCGCCTCGCATTATTGGAAGCGTCTTTTGCCGGAATGATCGAAGCTGAGCGCGTTGATGTCACCGAGCCGGGATTAAAGCCGCCGCAAGGCTCCATTCATATCGTCCAGCGCGCAATCGAAGAAATCACCGAGATTTTTGAGCAAGCGGGATTCAATCGCGTGCGTCATCCGGAAGTGGATTGGGACTGGTATGCATTTGAGGCGCTCAATATGCCGTCGGATCATCCGGCGAGAGATGAATGGGAAACATTTTTCATGGACGCGCCGATTTCATCGAAGTGGGGGAAGATGCTCTTAACTCCCCATGCGACGAGCGGAACCGCGCGAACGCTCGCGAGCCAGAAGCCGCCGATTCGCTCGATCAATATTTCAAAAACGTATCGCCGGCAGATCGACATCACCCATGTCCCGATGTTTCATCAATTCGACGGGTTATTTCTGGACGAGAATGTTTCCGTCACCAATCTTCTCGGTATTTTTGATTATTTTGTGAAGAAGTTTTTTGGTGAAGATCGCGAGGTTAGACTTCGCCCATTTCACTTTCGTTTTACCGAACCGTCATTTGAACTCGATATTTCTTGCGGCGTTTGTCATGGAACAGGGGAGTTGGACGGAGGAGTGAAGTGCCGCACATGTAAACGCGGGTGGCTTGAGCTTGGCGGGGCGGGAATGCTTCATCCGAATGTTTTGAAGGCGGCGAAAATTGATCCCGAGAAATATTCCGCTCTGGCCTTTGGATTCGGGATTGAGCGTACGTATATGATGAAAGAAGGGCTTCAGCTCGATGATATTCGCCACTTGTATAAAAATGATTTACGTTTCTTGAAACAGTTTTAGTATGAATTTCAATCAGAATGAACCGGGAGGAGAAATACAGGCGGGGGACGGCTGGGATTCCTCAAATCAACATTTAGCCGGGAATGCTCCGGATGCCCCAAAAGAGCCGACCCGCGTTCCGGTGAATCGCGTGGAACCTATGCCGCCTGCCGCGGCGCCGATGCCTCGAAGTGAATATCGCGAGTCCCGTTCGGAGAA
>CBDULO010000108.1:0-3123 GCA_965368095.1 uncultured bacterium
GATATGTTCTTTTCGTTGCCATATTTGTTTTGCAAATTCAGGCCTGACTATAATCTATTTCGCTCTTTTTGTCCAGGCCACTGGATTATTATCCACTGTTAGTCCACAATGTTTGACAGAAGATCGACGGATTGAAAATATCACCTCATCACACTCTCACTATGGACACACAAGCACTTTGGCAAACCACGCTCGGCGAATTGGAACTCACCCTCTCCAAGGCGAACTTCACCACATGGTTCAAAAATACATTTCTTGGAAAGGTCGACGGCTCGAAAGCGACGGTCTGCGTCCCAAATACGTTTACAAAGGCTTGGCTCGAAAAAAAATATCACCCCGCGATTCTCAAGGCGCTCAATAATGCGATTGATCAACCCATTCGACATATCGAATATAAGGTGGAGGTAAAAAATACAACGGTTCTTCCGATCGACCCTCCGTCACAACCAACCGCGCCTGAAATTTCAGTGACGGATAATTCAACTCCCGGCGCGAGCAATGCCTCACAGGAAATCAGCCTGAACCCCCGCTACCGTTTTGATAATTTTATTGTCGGAAAGAGCAATGAGCTCGCGCATGCCGCGGCAATGGCCGCCGCTTCAAAGCTTGGCGAGGTCTACAACCCCCTTTTTGTCTATGGCGGCGTTGGGATGGGAAAGACGCATCTTGTTCAAGCGATCGGCCACCATGTGCTCGATACCATGCCAAATGCAAAGGTGAGATATGTGACCTGCGAGCGATTTACGAATGAATTTATTCAGTCTGTGCGCGGCGGACGCATCAATGAATTCAAGGATAATTATCGAACCGTGGATGTTTTGCTTATTGACGATATTCAATTTTTAACCGGAAAAGAAGGGACGCAAGAAGAGTTTTTTCATACTTTCAATACGCTCCACCAAAATAATAAACAAATTATTTTGACGTCCGACCGACCGCCGAAAGATATTCAAGCGCTTGAGAGTCGACTTCTCTCCAGATTTGAATGGGGCATGATGGCGGATATTTCAAAACCGGATTTTGAAACGCGTGTCGCGATTCTTGAATCAAAATCGAAAGATAAAAATATGCCCATGGAGCAAGACATTTTGCATTCCATCGCCGGCGCCATTCAATCGAATGTTCGAGAACTTGAAGGCGCCTTGAATAAAATTATTGCCTACCATCAATTTAAAAATATCCCTATCAGCACGGATTCTGTTGAACCGCTTCTTCAAAGCTTTTCTCCATCGCTTCAGAAACGCACCGTCACCCCGCGCCGCCTTCTTGAAGTTGTGACGGAATATTATGAAATCAGCATGGAGGAAATTCTTGGAAAGAGCCGCGAACGACGACTCGCTTTCCCGCGACAGGTAGCCATGTATTTATTGAGAGAAGAGGCGAAATGTTCATTTCCGGCCATTGGATCGCATGTCGGAGGACGCGACCATACAACAGCCATGCATGCTTGCGACAAAATCAATAAACTTCTCAAAACAGACGAACAATTGAAGCAGGACCTTACTACTCTTCTTGAATCGGTTTATAGCCACTCAAAATCCAGATAAGTTTCTGTGGATAAACATGTGTACAAATGGGGATAAGCCTGTGGTGTTGTTTGGGAGAAAAAACATGTCCGGAAATTCGAAAAATCTTGTCCCGAGAAAGCGTTCAGCTTCTCCATAGGCATTGGGGAGAAGGTTAGACGGAATTTCGTTTAACCTTAGCCAATAAAAAAGTTATCCAGATAATCCACAGGGCCTATTACTACTACTGCTTTATACATGTATATCTAAAAATACAAAGACCCTTGTAAGATAAAAACCTGTATGGGAATATCGAAACTAATTATATGAAATTTGCATGTACTCAAGAGAACATTCTTCAAGGCCTTTCCATTGTGGGGCATATAGCGGGGAAAAGCGCGCATTTACCTATTTTAGAGAATGTTCATCTCAAGTGTACGCAGTCCGGAATTGAGTTATCAGCGACCAATCTTGAAATGGCCATTTCAAGCAAGGTGAGAGGGCGTGTGGAAAAAGAGGGAGAATTTACGATTCCAGCAAAGCTACTTTCCGACTATATTTCGCTTTTACCGGTAGGGAAGATCGATATGGAGCTTGTCGATGACACGCTTATTGTTGAGGCGGATGGGAAAAAGACGAAAATTAAAGGAATGCCAACGTCGGAGTTTCCGCTTATCCCCCGTCTTGTTGAGGAAGAGGGGTATAAACTTGAACCGCTTGAATTGAAGAAAGCGATTGCAAGAACCGCTTTTGCCGTATCAGGATCTGAATCGCGACCTGAACTTTCCGGGGTGGCTTGTTATTTTCATGGAAGCGGCGGGAAGGATACCGTGGTCATGGCTGCAACGGATTCATATCGATTAGCCGAAGCAAAGCTCGCGCTTCAGGAAGGCGGAGCGGCCGAGGGAGCGAGTTGTATTGTGCCATCGAAAGCCATTCAAGAAGTTGGAAGAATTTTGTCTGCCTATAAAGATGATGTGGAAACTCCGGAATCGGTGATGTGGTCAATGAATCAAAGTCAGCTTGTTGTGACATATGGGCCGGTGATGTTGATTTCAAGATTGATCGAGGGAAATTTTCCGGATTATAAACAGATTATCCCGGATACATTTCAAACAACGGCCGTTGTTGATCGACGTGATTTGCTCAAAGCGATTCGCGCCGCATCTTTATTTGCGAGAAAAGGACTGTTCGACGTGCATTTAAATTTCACGGAAGATGGTCAGCTTGGCGTTTCTTCTTCGGACTCCGGGACGGGAGAGCATCATGCGAAATTGGAAACGGAATTCTCCGGTGAGGCAAATCATGCGACGGTGAATTATAAATATATTTCGGATGGATTGAATGTTGTTGAGTCGGATAAAGTCACGCTTCGTGTCATTGACGGAATGAATCCAATTTTGATTCAAGGAGATGGGGATGAGGGATATAGTTATGTCGTGATGCCAATTCGTCACTAGCAGCGGTAAGAAAAACAGACGTGTAGCACGTCTGTTTTTTATTTAATTGATGACCTGAATTGAAACCGTATCTATTTCATCAGCGCCGCCCGATCTTTTTTCGGAAACGATTTGCAGAACGTAGTTTCCGGGCGCGGGGCCGGTTGGCAAGGATATTG
>CBDULO010000109.1:0-3020 GCA_965368095.1 uncultured bacterium
TCATCAAGGAGCTGATGTCGGAGCCGCTTCGAGCGAGCGAGCTTCTGGTTCGGCAAGGCGCGGCGTGGAAACGCCGATAAATTATGGCCCCATCGTCTAACGGCTAGGACACAAGGTTCTCATCCTTGAAATAGGGGTTCGATTCCCCTTGGGGTCACCAAAAAGAGCAGCGGCATAGAGTGCCGTTTTTCTTTTTGCTCTCATACTTTGCAAAATACAACGCTTGCCGAGGGGCAAGCGTAGAAGTGCGTCACTGGATTTCCCCTGCGAGAAATTCAGCTTCTTGCATTGTTTCGCAGAGATGAATCTTGACCTGCGTCGAGAGGCATACGGCGCGGAATATCATCTTTAGTGCGGGATTGGTGATAACCGCGATGAGAATGGACCCGCCGGACGCTTGATATTTTACAAGAAGCGCGGCGAGCGCACCGCTCACATCGGCCTTTGCGCCTGTAACATCTTCGGCGTCAATGATCCAGCATATATCCCCGCGACGAAAAAGCGTTTCCGCGTCGCGACGTGCTTGGTTGACGATATCTGAATTCGGATGACCCCAGATTTTTGTTAAAACGAGTTTTTCATCAACGCGTCTTGAGAGAGTTCCTGTCGGTCCAATGATGGGAATATGCGTGGAAGAGATTTTTCGTCTCATATCGTCCCCCGGTGGCTACGCATTCATAACGTGAGGAGCATATTCTGTCAAGGTGTTAGAATGTGCTTCATATGACCGCCATGCTCCAAAGAATTCACTCATTCTCCTTATCTCTCATTCCACCCGGGACGGTATTAATCGTACATCTGGTACGGCACCATTTTCGGCCGGATCTCATTATTTTAGATGTGGTCGCTCATTTTGCCGGCGGCTTTGCCATCGCTTGGATGGCGCATATTTTATTAAAAGGCATGAAAGCACGAAAAGAAATTCCGTCGGAAACACCGAGTTGGCTCGTGTATTATGTGATGATTGCCACCGTCTTTGTGGCGGGTGTTTTGTGGGAGTTTATGGAATGGGGGCTTGATACGTTTTTGGGCACCGTTACCCAATTTACGATTCCGGAAACCATGGGGGATTTATTTATGGATGTGTCGGGAGGTCTTGCCTTTCTTTTATTGCTATCCATTCTCCAGCGGCGTGATAGAAGGGGGTGATCGGATGAGCTGCGTTCAATCGGTTTATGATTTTAATGGTGATTTGCTAAAATAGAACAGGTCGGATTTAATTCAAACTTGTACGTATTTTTTATGAACCATTTTGTCTGTACGGGAAAGTGTCACGGCGTTTCGGAGAAGGCGGGCGTTTGTGAAACGGCGGATTGTACGAAAAAAGGCGCGGATCTTACCGAGTGTAATTGCTCGGATGGGAATCATGCGGCGGTCTTGGCTTCGGAAGAGGCTCAGTCAGGCGAGTAAAGCCCGTATTAAGAAAACAAGAGACTTTGACAGTCTCTTGTTTTAAATTCACACTATTCGGCGGAGGAACGACATGATCGACATTGTGCGGATTGTTCATTATACGGGTGCGGTTGGAAAAGAGGCCTTGGATGCCGAACAGCCGTCCGAGCATCTTACCAGGATCGGCTTGAACGCGATCGAGCACATGCTCTCATATGCCGGAGAAGCGTCCGGCGGGCTGGTTCGCGCCGATGAGGAGGATGTTCGCACCATGCTTCTTGATCGAGACCGGTACCTATTGGTTGTGCGCGATCGATCGCGCCTTCGCCGCCACGGTTCGGGAGAGATCATGGCCTGCGCCTGCATCAGCCACCTTCACTCACTTCAGCGGAATCAGCGGCATAGCTTGCATGTGACAGACTTCGCGGTGAAAAATCCGGAGGTAAACCACACCGTCATGAGAGATATGTTGCTCGATGCATTGATGAAGCTCGGGTCGGAGCTTGAGGTGGACCGCATCTGCTTCGAGGCGAAGGTGAGCCGGTTGATGGCAGCGCGCCTGCAGGAACGGGGATTTCATGCGCCGCATGGCATTCGCTGGGTATGTCTCCGGAGCAAAAATCATGCGCGCGCCCGGCCTCTGCGCTCCGGCTCCTCGCTCGGCGATGCCGAAGAGCGTCTTGATTCGATCATCGACTGATCTTTAGCTCTAAGCTGGGATGTACTCATCCCAGCTTTAGCGTTTTTATCGGTTTATAGCTTTTTCTGTGGTATCGGCTAGGACCATGCTCTTGAAGAGACGCCCGGTGTTTTTTTGTTCCATAACCGACATGCGTATCAAAGCCATATTCCGGACATGTTTCATGCAATTGGCGCATGAACCGATCACGGGATACCTTGGCGATAATTGAGGC
Organism: uncultured bacterium; assembly: GCA_965368095.1. Classification (GTDB taxonomy): domain Bacteria; phylum Patescibacteriota; class Patescibacteriia; order 2-12-FULL-60-25; family 2-12-FULL-60-25; genus 21-14-all-47-17. The sequence continues at coordinate 2,307 of CBDULO010000109.1, forward strand.
GGCGGCAATCGATTTCACTTTTCGATCCCCGCCGATAATTTTATGATTTGGAATATCAAGGCGCGGAATGGCGAAGCCGTCGCTTAGAAGCAGGTCCGGCTTGCGGGAAAGGGATTTTACAGCGCGGCGCGTTGCGAGAAATCCGGCCTGCCGGATATTGAGCGAATCGATTTCTTCCACCGAGGCGGTTCCGATCGCCCAAATGGACTTTTTTATGATGAGATCAAAAGCTCTTTCGCGTTGTGAAGCTGAAAGCATTTTTGAATCTCGGATAAGCTTGATCCGGGAATTCAATGGCAATATTACAGCCGCCGCATATACGGGTCCCGCCCATGCCCCGCACCCGGCTTCATCGGCTCCCGCGATGGCGAGGTAGCCATCCGCGTAGAATTTGCGCTCAAGTTTGAATGTCGGGCACTGTCCCATTTCTTTATCGTAGCTGATAGACGGCGGTTCGGAAACGGGTTAGGATTATTTCATGAGAATTATCGGTGTTGATTACGGCACGAAACGCATTGGACTCGCTTTAGGGGATACGGAAAGTGGAATTGCCGGGCCTTGGAGGGTTGTGGAAAATGAGGGGCTGGATGAAGCCGTTCAGCGAATTAAGGATCTGGTTCAGGAAGAGCGCGCGAGTGAAATGGTGGTTGGCGTTCCGGAAAATCCTGATGGAGCCGCGGCTTCAGAAACGGCACGCGAGGTTTTGTTATTTAT
>CBDULO010000110.1:0-3014 GCA_965368095.1 uncultured bacterium
CCCAATTATCTAAGTAATATGGCAACACCTCCGCCACCTCCTGTCACGAAGTCCGGTTCACCGGACGCGGGGACAGAGAAACGGCCGACTCGAACTGAGCCGGAGATTGTGACGATCCCCGAGAAATTCTATGGCCAGGCGCTAAAGATGAAGGCGGAGGAAAAAAAGGAGACGCCGCCGCCCGTACCCGTTGCAAAACCGCCAACACCGAAGCCTCAGGTTCTTGGGCCAAAAAAACGAAAGCCAATCTGGCCCTTTGTTCTGATCATTATTGTTATTATTCTGATGATCATCGCCGGATTCGTGTATTTCAATCAGGACCTTCTTTTTGGCCAAACCGAACCCGTGACTCCGTCCGTGCCTGAAGCGGTGATCCCAACGGCGGCAACAAACCTTACGGCAACGCATGCAACGGGAACGAGTGCCGTCAATTTGCGCTGGGTCGATACATCCGATGACGAAACAGGCTATCGTATCGACCGAAAAGAAGGGGATGGGACATTCTTACCGCTTACGAATTTATCAATAAATAGCACGACCTTTCTCGATGTCACGGTACAGCCGGAGAAGACTTATACCTATAGGGTTATTGCGACAAGTCAGGCGGGCGAGTCATTTCCGTCGAATGAAATACGGGTGACCGTTGCCGCTGCGCCGGAAACGCCGGATCGACCGGGCCTTCCACCCGGCGGACTGGATTCGGATTCAGATGGGATTTCGGATGTTGAAGAACGTATATTTGGAACCGATGCATCGGATCCAGATACGGATTCAGACGGTTTCTTGGATGGAAATGAAGTATTTCATCTTTATGATCCTACCGTAGAAGCTCCGGCAAATCTTGTTGATTCCGGTCTCATGAACGAAATTCGCGCTTCTTCAGGCTGGAGATTGCTCGCGCCGAAGGCATGGGTGTCTACGCTTGTTCCGCCGGATGGCGCAGAAGCGACGATACGCACGGGTTCCGGTGAAGTATTTGAGATTGCGATTTTGGATAATCCGCAAAATCTCATTCTTCGCGAATGGTATGCGCAGAATGAGCAGTCCGCGAGTTCACCAACGGCCATTCGAACCATCGTCACGAAAGGCGGCTTGCAAGGGATTCTTGGCGTAGACAGGCTCAGCGCCTTCTTCGCTTGGGATGGCAAGGTATTCGCTTTCCGCTATAAGCTCGGAGAAGAAGCGTTCATCAATTACCGCACCACCTTCGAAATGATGTTGAACTCGCTTGAATTGCAGGGAGCGCCAATTCTCACGGAAACGGAAATTGATGAAGAAACGGATGGGCCGGGGACATTTATCGACACTTCACAAGCAAGCTCAACGGAATCTGTCGCCACTTCAAGTGAAAACGGAACATGAATCATATTGAGTTTGCTTCCGCCCTCCCCAAGGATATTCATGAAAAAAGGCTAAAAAAAGCGTTAACGCTTATCGCTAAGCATGAAAAGGTTAAGTCTGGTTGGGGAGTGGGGGTCTCCTTTGTTTCTCCGAAACGCATGGCGGTACTAAATCGCGTGTATCGAGGAAAAAACAAAGAGACCGATGTCTTGTCTTTCGCTCCTGATCTTGAAACGCTCGCGCCAAAGGCGAAGGCGATAGAAAGGTCCTATCTTGGAGATATTGTGATTTGCACAGCATTCGCCAAAAGAGAGGCAAAACGAAGAGGGATGAGTCCAGAAGAGGAGCTTATTCGACTCTTTGTGCATGGCGTTTTGCATCTTCGAGGCTATGATCACGCGAATGAAGATGATGAAATCAAGATGTTCGAAATCCAAGAACGGATTGTGGAAAAAAGTTTAAAATAATATATGCCAGCCCCATCATTTCGAAGCAGTGTACGTCATGCCATCCGCGGCTTGAAACTCGCCTATAAAACCGAGAAGAGTTTTCGCATTCAGATATGGGCTTCGCTTGCGCTCTTGCTCATTATCTTTATTTTGCCCCTCTTCACATGGGAGCGCGTGCTTCTTTTGCTTGTCGCGATGTTCGTCTTAGTGCTAGAATTGCTTAACAGCAGCGTTGAACGCCTGGTTGATTTGATTAAGCCGCAATTGCAGCAGCATGCGGGCGAAATCAAGGATGTAATGGCCGGCGCTGTGCTTCTGGCTTCGGTTTTCTCCCTGATCTTCGCGGCAGTCATTCTTATCCCGCGTTTCATTGCATTATTGAATAGAGTATGAAAGAACGGTTGATTGCAGGAATCGACATTGGAAGTTCATCTTTCCGCCTCGCTGTCGGACAGGTGAATTTTGATCAAGATAAGCGTCCTGCAATCAGTCTGATCGGCGCCGTGGAAGTGCAGGCGCATGGAATCTCAAAAGGAGCGGTGAAATCGCTGGAGGACGCGGTGACGTCCATTTCTTCATGCTTGGAACTCGCAGAGCGGCAAATCGGTCTTCCAATTACGGATGTACATATCGCGCTCGGCGGGACGCTGATGCAGGTCATGCCTTCGAAGGGGGTTGTCGGCGTTTCTCGCGTGGACGGGGAAATTCGAGAAGAGGATTGCCAGCGCGTGCTTGAATCCGCTCGATCCATCGTAAATCCTGCGAATCACGAAATTTTACATACCATTGCGACACGATTTAGCGTTGACGGTCAGGAAGGAATTAAAGATCCCGTGGGGATGCAGGGGATCCGTCTGGAGGCGGACGTTTTTATTGTTCAGGGATTATCGAGCCATGTGCGAAATCTTACCAAGGCCGTTTTACGGACGAATGTTGAAGTCGGCGGATTGATTTACGCGCCAATCGCCACGGCTGAAGCGGTGCTATTGCCTCGCCAAAAGGAAATCGGCGCCATTATGATCGATGTCGGATCTTCAACCACAGGCATTGCCGTCTATGAAGACGGCGAGCTTTTGCATTCAACCATTATCCCGATCGGTTCGGATCATATAACAAACGATATCGCCATCGGACTTCGTACATCCTTGGAGGTGGCTGAAATCTGTAAGCAGAATTATGTAAGCGCGGTTCCGGATGCCGTGGATGAAGACCAAATGATTGATC
>CBDULO010000111.1:0-2983 GCA_965368095.1 uncultured bacterium
GCCTGCTCTGGTCCGGCGTGATGAAGCTCGTCTACGGCTACTGGATCGGCGGCGAGTACCTCTCCTACCGCATCGCGCTCGAGCCCCAGTTCGCGCGGGCCTTCGCGTCCGTCGTCCCCGCGGCCGAGCTCGAGCGCCTCGCCGCCCTCGGCCGGGAGATCGGTGCGGGACCGTTCCGGGCCGATGCGCCGCTGCTGGTCGTCGCGTCGAACCTGACCTGGATGCTCGAGATCGCCCTGCCGATCGGGCTGTGCTTCGAGCGCACGCGTCGGGTCTCGCTCGTCGCGGCGCTCGCGTGGAATGATGCAATTCAATCTTTATTCAAGGAAATTTTCGGACAAGCGGCTTCCGTATACGCGAAATTTTTCTATGCAATTATCGTGACTATTTTGAGCGTCGTGCTCATCGCGCGGCTTTCCAAAGTCTCAAAAAAAGTCACGAAGAAGTTAAACGGCCACAAAAAAGATTGATTATTCATCTCTTTCGCCGTACTGTATGTGCAAGAATATGTGTCTCAGCTAATTCCTAAAAGAATATTTTATGATCCCATCTTGGAGAGATCAGCTAATTTTTTCGACGTTGCTCGACAATTTATCTGTCATACTCATTGTATTTTTGAGCGTGCTCACATTGAATAGTTACGCAGAATGGAAAGAGGTTGGGCATGAGCCAAGCGGACGAGATACCATCACCTTAGAAGGGGAGGGGAAGGTTTCCGGCGAACCGGATTTAGCGCAAGTGAATATCGGATTATTCACGGAAGGAGAGAGTGTGCCGGACGCGCAAGACCTCAATACGCAAAAAGTAAATGGCATTATTCAGGCATTGAAAGAGCTTGGGGTCACCGAAGCTGATATTCAAACGAGCAGCTACTCCATTACGCCGAGATACCAATACGATGAAGGAAAGCAAACCATTATTGGATATGCGGTTTCGCAAAATGTGAGCGTGAAAGTGCGTGATCTCACAAAAGTAGGGACGGTTTTACAGAGAGTCGGTCAACTTGGAGCAAATCAAGTGAATGGCGTCCGCTTTACCATTGATGATCCGTCTTCATTGAAGCAGGAAGCAAGAAAGCTTGCCCTCAAGGACGCAGAGGACAAGGCGCAAGAGTTGGCGGAAGCACTCAATGTACATATCGTGCGAGTCGTCACGTTTTCAGAATATGGGGGAGGTTCGCCAACGCCATATCCATACGCGGCGCGCGAGCTTGATGCGGTCGGCGGCGAGGCATTTGTTCCGGAGATTGAACCCGGTTCGCTCGATGTCACGTCGAACGTGTCGGTCACTTTTGAAATTCGATGAATATGCTCGGAGGATGCAAGATACAAAAAGTGCTCGCCCGCGAGATTTTAGACTCCCGCGGAAATCCAACCGTGGCATGCCGCATCACATTGAGTGGCGGACAAAGTGCTGAAGCAAAAGTACCATCAGGTGCTTCAACAGGAAAACACGAAGCGCTGGAGTTACGTGACAAAGATAAGCGCTATGGCGGCAAGGGGGTGCAAAAAGCCGTAGACAATGTGAATAAGAAGATGAGCGATTCGCTAATCGGTTTGGATGTACGGCGCAGAAGGGATATCGACGACGCGATCATTGAGCTGGACGGGACGGAGAACAAATCAAGACTTGGGGCGAATGCGACGCTTGCCGTTTCACTCGCCGCAGCGCAAGCGGCGGCATTATGCCGAAAAGAACCATTGTGGATGTCCCTTCGCCACGTATATAAATTCCCGCATAAGGCGAGCTTACCGACGCCTACCATGAATGTATTGAATGGCGGAGCGCATGCGAATTGGTCGTTGGATGTGCAGGAATGCATGATCGTTCCCAAGAAGCGGAGCATGAAAGAACAGGTGCGTATCGGAGCGGAAGTGTTTCAAGCATTGAAGAAAATTCTGGATAATCAGGGATATCCGACAACGGTAGGGGATGAAGGGGGGTTCGCGCCAAAGCTCGCGCGTGTCGAGGATGCGTTTGATTTATTGGTAAAAGCGATTAAGAAAGCCGGATACAAGCCCGGAAAAGACGTGACGCTTGCAACCGATGTTGCCGCAAGTGAGTTTTATGAAAAGAAGACCAAGCGATATAGAATGAAGACCGAAGGGAAAGTCTATACGGCGGCAAAGTTACTTGAGAGATATGAGTCCTGGCAAGAAAACTATCCAATTGAATCAATTGAAGATCCATTTGATCAGGATGACTGGGATGCGTGGAAAAAATCTGTGCCGGCACTAAAGAGAAAAAGCGCGATTGTTGGCGATGATTTTTTTGTCACAAATGTGGAGCGCCTTGAGCGGGGGATTGAAGAAAAAGCCGCAACAGCAATTTTGATTAAGTTAAATCAAATCGGGACGCTATCGGAAACCGCCGACGCAATCATTCTCGCACATAATCATAATTTTAAAACGTCTATTTCGCATCGGTCCGGGGAGACGGCCGATACGACTATTGCTGATCTCGCGGTTGCTTGCGGATCTGAATATATAAAAACCGGCTCACTTTCACGTTCCGATCGAGTAGAGAAATACAATCGTTTGATGGAGATTGAACTTGAGATGAGGGGTTAAGATTTTTCAATTTCTTTCTTAATCTCCTCCGCTTGCTTTTTATCAATTTCCTCAATCAACCCGGTCGCTTTTTCCGTAAAGTCGTGAACAATTTCACGGTGTTCTTTTTGAAAGGCTTTATACGCTTCCACTTCTTTCGGTGTCGTTTGCTTATCATCTGACATATGGCCTTAATCATAACCTACCCTTGCTGGAATGCCCAATTTATCTTAAGCTCGCGTAAATGAAGTTGAATCCGACATTCTCTATTACGACCTATGGTTGCCAGATGAATAAGAATGATAGCGAGCGCATCGCGGGCCTCTTATCATCTCTCGGATTCTCACCGGCTGACGATGAATCAACGGCGGATCTTGTTATTATCAATACCTGTTCCGTGCGGCAGACGGCGGAGGATCGCGTCTACGGAGCGC
>CBDULO010000112.1:0-2965 GCA_965368095.1 uncultured bacterium
GTTTTGGAGGGAATATCATTTGCCGCAGTGAAGCGGCCGCGGGATGCGGGGGATTTCGCCCATTTCAACGCTATGAGGACAGTTACTTTTTTAAAGATTTGCTCCGCTATGCAAAAGTTCATGGAGGAAATGCTTGCGCTTTGTCACATTTTCGGGTCAATGCGGCGATGCGAAACTCATTTCGAACGGGTGCTTCTTTCGGGCATCGGTTGGGAAAAGGCCAAGCGATCTCCGTCATCCATCCGATCACCGGAGAGCGATCGCTCTTGACAGAGAAGCTTTTTCAGGACGTGTCGCAAACGGCCGCACAAACGGCTTCGGGGCGGGCATTTTTACGCAGTTTGGAATCATTAACCCGTGTCCTTTATTCGGACGCATTCGCCGTCGGACGCATATCATAAAAGCACCCCCGCCAAGCAGAAGCCTGGCAGGGGTGGATCCGGACACAAGAGGGGGAGGGTATGTGCCGGAACAGCGGGGACGAAGTCTCGGGTAAAAAACTTCGTCGAAAGCATTGGCGGGATCTCCGCTCTCAGACATACCAATAATACGTCTTCGGGTCAATAGTGAGGGCGGCTGATTCGGTTTTTCGTGCATGATATACTTCTCGCATGTCATCGCGTTTTCGTTTCAAAGAAAAAAAGCAAAAAACACCGGAGACAGCCATTCGAAAAAGAACGTATTTGATCATGGGTCTTTTTGTTGTTGGCGGCATTTTGCTTTTTGGGCGCTTGTTTCAGTTACAGATTTTAGAAGGGAAAACGTATAAGATTCTCGCGTCCGATCAGCATGAGGTGCAGGCGGCGTTGATTCCCGAGCGTGGAACAATTTATTTGAAAGATCGGTGGGATGGGAAGCTGCATCCGATCGCGAAAGACAAGGACGTTTGGCATGTATATGTCATAACGAAGGACGTTGAGGATCAAGAGCAAACGGCGGAGGATTTGGCCGAGATTCTTGGTTTGCCGATTCCGGAAATTGAGCAGGTATTCGCAAGTTCGAGTTATGCCGTTTTGACCAAGGACGCGTCGCGGGAGGTTGTCGACATTCTAAGAGCGAAGCGCATTAGCGGCGTTGGCGCAATTGAGGCGCAATCTCGATTTTATCCGGAAAAGGGGATGGGGGGTCAGATTTTAGGATTCGTGAATCAGGATGATGAGAATCGGCGCGTCGGAAGATATGGGATCGAATCGGCATATAATGAAGAGCTGGCCGGGGATTATGGATCGATTCAGATTGAGCGCGACGCGGCTGGCCGGAGACTGACAATCGGGTCAACCAAGCTCGTGCATGCACGGGACGGGTCGGATATTGTTTTGACGCTTGATCGGACGATTCAATATGAAGCATGTCGTCAGATTGAAGAGGCGGTGCGGGTATTTCAAGCTGATAGCGGGTCTATCGTTGTGATGGATCCTGATAGCGGTGCTATTTGGGCTTTGTGCAGTGCTCCGGATTTTGATCCGAGCGTTTACAATGAGGTAGAGGATATCAGTGTTTTTAATAATCCGGTTACGTTTCACCAATTCGAACCGGGGTCGATTTTTAAGCCGCTTACCATGGCGGCGGGGATTGACGCCGGGAAGGTCGGACCAAGTACAACCTATGTGGATAAGGGAGAAGAGGAGATTGATGATTTTACCATTCGTAATTCCGATAAGCGAGCGCATGGGGTGAAATCCATGACGGACGTTCTTCAAGATTCGCTGAATTTAGGGACGATTTTTGTGCAAAGACAATTAGGCAAAGAGTTGTTTAAGAAATATGTGGAGGCATTCGGATTTGGAGAGCTATCCGGTATTGAGGTGAGTCCGGAAGTCAGCGGGGACATACGCCCTTTATCAAAGCCGGGAGATATTTTTGCGGCGACGGCGAGTTTCGGGCAAGGGATTGCCGTGACGCCGCTTCAAATGGTAGCGGCATTTGCCGCATTGGGAAATGGAGGGCAATTATATAAGCCATTCTTGGTTCAAGAGGTTTTGCACGCGGACGGAACCAAGACGACCACAAATCCAACCGAAGTGAGGCAAGTGATTAGCTCACGAACATCGAGACTTGTATCCGGCATGATGGTTACTGTTGTTGAGCAAGGTCATGGAAAAAGAGCCGCTGTGCCGGGGTATTATGTCGCGGGGAAAACGGGAACGGCGCAAATCCCGAATCCAAACGGAGGCGGGTATCTGGCGAATGCCACAATCGGCTCATTTGCCGGTTATGCGCCGGCGAGCGATCCGGCTTTTGTGATGCTTGTGAAGATTGATCATCCAAGAACAGTGCAGTTCGCCGAGGCTTCGGCTGCGCCTGTTTTTGGAAATATGGCGAGATTTCTTTTGAATTATTTGCAGATCGAGCCCGAGCGTCCCGTGGAGGATATGCCGCTTGAACCTCTACCGCTTATCGATCCGGAACTTGTCCTGCCGGCTGAAGGTGCTGAAGAAGCGGGCGAAGCGGAGGTGTCTGTATTGGAGGACCCGGGCGAGGAAGGTGTGACGGAATAATTTACTCGTGATACATCAAGAATATGGCGGTGTTTAATGTACCGGTAGAGGGCGGGGGGTTAAATGAAGTGACGGAGGCCTTGGAGAGGGCGGACGGCATGTTTTGGATTGTGACGCTTAACCCGGAGATTTTATTGGAAGCAAGAAAGAATGGCGCGTATCGGCGCGCGATTCAAGAGGCGTCATACCGGACAATAGATGGTACCGGACTTTTATTATTTGTGAAATATGTTTTACGACGCAAGGTTTATCGACTTACCGGTGTTGAGCTAAGCAAAAAGCTTATAGCGATAGCGGACCGGAAAAAGTGGAGGGTTGCCTTCATTGGGGGGTCATACTCATTTTCTGATTCGCCGGAAAAAGCGGCGGCATTTTTAAAAAAACAATACCCGCAATTAGAAATCTTGGCTGAGCCTGGCGGGGCGGTCAATTCAGACGGGGTTGCGGAAGACGCAGCCGGAGAGGAG
>CBDULO010000113.1:0-2959 GCA_965368095.1 uncultured bacterium
TCACCATGCGCAGTCTTTCTGCGAAGATCGTTTCCGGAGCGCCAATCTTTGATGGCACCGCCGCGACCGTGGAGGTTCAAGCGCAGGTTGTAACAAATACCACGGATGGATCTGAGAATCTCTCATACGAAAAAGTTAATATAAGCTTCGTGAAGTCGGGAAGCGCGTGGGTCGCGGACCGCGTTGAAACCGAACCGCTTGATCTGTGATCCAAGAATTAAAAAAACAATTAGTGGATTTTGCTTATCCGCCCTTTTGTGTCGCGTGCAGCAAGGATGGCGCGTGGCTGTGCACAAATTGCATTCAGTCGATTTTAGATACGGAACCGCCGAGGTTCAAGCCTCCGGGGTTTACAGATTTTTTCACCATAGGACGATATGCGAATCCCGCCCTTCGCCAGCTTATCCATTCGCTCAAATATCGCGGAGCGAGCTGCTGTTTGAGCAGCGTATCGGAACTCATTCAGCGCTTTACAGACGCAAATGTATTATTCGAGCGTACACTCCACCTATCCGGCTTGAATCTATTTTTCGTTCCTTCGGATGATTTGCGCGTTCGTGAAAGAGGTATCGATCACGCACGTTCTTTGGCGGAAGTTTTTACGGGTACATATAAGCATATTATTTTGCAAGACAGCCTTATTAAAACGAGGAGCATTATGCCGAATGCGTCCTTGCCATCAAATGCGGCCAGAAAAGGGAATACTGCGGACGCGTTTACGGTAACCGATCGTATTCATGGACCATGCCTGCTTATAGATGATGTCTATACAACGGGAGCGACCATGCAGGCCTGCCGGAGCGCAATGAAAAAAGGCGGAGCCAGCGAAGTCTATGGCTTTGCTTTAGCAAGAGGATAGTTGTCTATCGTTTTTCAATCGCATTGATTGAATAAATGCGATATATTCAAGTGAATCTCGACAAAACGAGCCCATTCGAGTATTCTTCCGCTACATACGGAGAGGTGACAGAGTGGTCGAATGTACCGGTCTTGAAAACCGGAGTACCTTCACGGGTACCGTGGGTTCGAATCCCACCCTCTCCGCCATGTGGATAAATGGGGAAATCCGTTTATACAAGAGAATAAGGAAGGGTGGGATTCGAACGGGAAGGGTTTTAGGGAAACGCACGTTTCCCTAAAGGCTCCGGAGGGAAAGGCCTGCGGAAAACCGGGAGGTTGTCCGCAAATGAGTGAGCCTGACCTGGCGAATGAATTGTTCGACTACTCACCCTCTCCGCCATGGAAAATGAGCGGGAAATCGCTCATTTCTGGAGAGGTACCCAAGTGGGTCGAGTGAGCCGGGGGCTCGCACGACGGGCGTCAAAAGACGCCCCGGCAGACACTTGGGACTGCTTTTCAGAAGGCCGCGCGAGCGGTCTAGCCAGGAGAGGTACCCAAGTGGCTGAAGGGGACGGATTGCTAATCCGTTAGGTCGGTTTATTGCCGGCGCGAGGGTTCGAATCCCTCTCTCTCCGCCAATATAAAACAGTCGGCATACGTCGGCTGTTTTATATTGGGGTGACCGGTAGGGGATTCGAACCAGGGGATGGTAAGGGGAAGCATTCCCCTTACTTGCCGAGGAGGGTTATTCGGGAACCCGAAGGTTCCCGAAAGCGCAGAGAGCACTGCGAGCAAGCAGTGAGACTCCCTCTCTCTCCGCCAAACAAGAAAGTTGGGCTTATGTCCGACTTTTTTGTTTGCTGGAGCTGAGATGTGGCGGATTCGAACGGGCGGCGAGAAAATGTTCGGGGAACATTTAGTGCGCAGCCGCCCCGATACGCAAGTCGGAGCGAGCGGCGAATCCCTTTATACAATTCCCTTAAAAATTCAGTGATTGCACTGAACTTTTTTGTTACAATGGACATGCTATGCCTACTTGCAAACACATTGAACAAACCACAAGCGATCCAAATCCACTGACACCGGATGGTTGCGGAGAATGTCTTAAAAGCGGCGATACCTGGGTGAAGCTTCGAAAATGCTTAACCTGCGGGAATGTCGGTTGTTGCGACAGCTCGAAAAACAAGCACGCGACAAAACATTTTCACGATACCCAGCACGCCGTCATGAGATCATTTGAACCTGGCGAAAATTGGAAATGGTGTTATATCGACGAAGTCATGTCAGATTCATGAATACCAATTAAAAAACACCTTGCTCGGCAGGATGCTTTCATTTCCTGTATGATTCTCACACTATGTCAGCTTGGTACGTATATATTTTACAATGCAGAAATAAGAGCCTCTATACCGGAATGACGAATGATCTCGAGAAAAGAGTAGAACAACATAATGAAGGGAAGGGAGGGAAGTTCACAAGAAGCTTTCGTCCGGTCACGCTCGTTTATTCTGAAAAGCTAAAATCTGAATCAGACGCACGAAAACGCGAGGCTGAAATTAAGAAAATGAGCAGAACTAAAAAACTCATCCTTATTGAAAAGTAAGCGAGCGTTTCTTCGTATTTGCTGCGCCCGCCATGCCGAGCTCAATCCATTTTTCGTAGTCTGCATCGGACTTTAGTTGCTTCGCGTCCACATAGACCATGCTCTTTATTGGTTTTCCGGTGAAATCCATGGGCCGCGCCGCCGGATGTTTTAATACATCCTCATATTGTTCTTTTCCCACTCGGACCACCAAATTATCCTTGATCACGCCAACCGACATTTTTCCATTCATAAGAAATGCCAAGCCGCCGAACATTTTCTTTTCAGAAATCCCTTTTTCAGAGCCAATCAATTCACGCAATCGATCGGCGAGCTTCTCATTATACGCCACAGGCTATATCCTTTTTAGTTTTTTCGCTAAGAAATATGAACCTGAGGCAAGAGTAAGCATAGCGATTGCTGGAATAGACATGGTGAAAGGCTGACCGGCAGCGATATGAAGAAAGACTGCCCCCACGAAGAGAAAAACGAATCCGACATGCGCCCAAAGTCGAATCTCCTTAGAATACATTTGAA
>CBDULO010000114.1:0-2958 GCA_965368095.1 uncultured bacterium
AGCATATCCCATATGAGTTCTCAGAACATAAAGCCAATTATTATTCATATTCTTTTTAATGCGAGAGATATTTCACGCTTCACTCGTACGAACCATTCACGCAATGAAAGCGCCGGCCGCGCATAGAGTAATTCCACATGCCGAATATCTACCGCGCCATTCGATCGATCGATCCCGGGCGCCGCGAGGGAAAATTGAAGCTTGTCTTTATCCTGAGGCAATTCAAAGTCAACCGTTGCTTGCCAAAAGTCTTGGCTCTGCTTCCGCGGCTTTGTATATGAGGTGAGAATGGCTCGAATACCTTCTTCGGCCGGATTTGATTCCGACGTCAGTCTTCTGGGACCGGGATAGAATAAGGCTTCTTCCGCAAGCGAAAAATACCCGTCGCCGATAAGTCTGATATTGCCTTCCGGCGCCTCAAGCCGGATCTTTCCTCCGCGTTCTTCGGCATGGCGTTTCATGGCATATGTATTATGCGTTTCGCGAAGAGAAATGATCTCTCTTCCAAAAAGAAGATCTTGCAAACCTTCATGATGCACGGCGGTGGCGACGGCATGCTGTGAATTCGTCCAAGCAATGGCGGGCGTTGAGGTCGTGCGATATCCGACGCGGTCTCCAAAAAAAATCTCCGGACCAATCACCCAATGTTTTGCCGTCGTTTGAATCTCGCGGATGAAAAAATCATTGTCCGCGAGAAAGCTGATTCGATAGGCGCATGGCTCAAGATCCGTGAGCCGTATTTCCTCCGTGAATATGTCGCTCGGACGCGCGTCATTCAATCCGCTCACGCTTCCGGCGGACGTCCATATAATTTCGTCGTCACATGTGACACGCATCGCCGCCGTATTCTTTCCTTCACGATTTCGGTTGACATCCTGCAATTCAAATTTGAAAAAAAGCTCATCATTTATCGGAAGGGCGTGAAAATGATGCGTGCCGCGAAAAGAAACTTCGTAACGCTTGACCGCGGCCTCGCCGGTATCGCCCGGCTGCCTCTTCGTTGTTGAGGCGAGCCAAGTCATGAGATATTCCGGGCGTGTTTCAAGAAGCGCTTCATCCGGAAGATCCGCTCGAACAAAACCATGCATCCCCTCAATCTCCACTTCTCGCCATTCATCGGACATCAGCGTATCGCTCCAAAGCGGTTTCATTTCAAATGCGCGTGTTGCTTCGTCGCGGAGCAAGCCAATCTCAACGAGCGGCTGTCTCACGGTTTTCATCTCGAAAGAAAGTGAAAGATCATCATAGACGCCCGGCCACCTCGCACTCGCATATACGGGCTCATCAAGAATTCTTTGCCCGCGCCATCCTTCGTCTTGCGCCCCGGGAGACGTCACGCGTTCGCCCGGTTCAAATGGCGTGAACCAAATGCCGCTTCCATCAAATGCATGTGAAAATTGCACAGTTCCGTCCAAAGGAAATCTCAAGCCTAAAACATAGATCAATACGAATATGGCGATCATCCATGGAATGACGGCAATAATCCCCTTTCCCATTCTCGACATGCTCATGTACTTGGCTTCAATAAATAGAGTTTTTCTCTCGCGAATGATCCGAGTTCAATCACATCCACGCCGTATTTTTTCCAGGTGTCTTTTTGCTTTTGTGAAAGGGGTCGAATATATAGCCCCACTTGCACATCGACGGTATTTACGAGCCTACCGATTTCACTCTCTTGCGGAAGCGGCGAGGCCGCGCGGAATGCGGGGAAAAATATTTTGTCCGATCGATCGGAAAGAATGATATCTTTTTCGGTAAACCATTCCCCCGCGGATTCACGCACTTCCGCGTATCGCTCGAGTTCCGGCCGTGTCGCCAATAGACTTTCATCATCCCCGTTTATCGCCTTATAGGCGCCGAGGATCGCCAAAAAAAGAGAAAGGACCGTCAGCGAAATGATCGCCCATGTCTTGCCTTCCGCGCGCTTCCAGAGATACGCCATGGATACGGATATTGCCGCAATCATGGGAAGCGCGTATCGGAGAAATGAATTGCCGATCGTCACCGCGCCGACACGAATATGATCCATGTAAATACCGCTTCCATAAATTGCGAGAATAACGGCCGCCGTCCAGAGGGAAAGCCAGAATGGATGCAAAAAATCTTTGACGCGCTTGGGGCGCTTAATGCTTGGAAGATATAGTCCGAGAAAAAGCACCAACGGAATCATCCAGGCCCAAAGATATTGAAAGAAAAATGACTCGATATTCCAGATGATATTTCTTGGATGAAAGCCATATGGCAAAGTCCGATCCAGAAAACTCTCCTTCGCTGCTGTTTCCGAGACGATCTCTTTTCGCACCTCATACGGCAGAGCATTGTCTGCGAGCTGATATCCGGAAATCATTGGACTGCCGTAAACAAGAAGCGCCTGAAACATAAGCGGAAGAGCAATGAGGAATAATCCGCCAATAAACCATGCGGCGTGTTTTTTCGTAAATCGAATCCCCCGCCCCGCCCAAATAAACCATGGGAGCATCCAAAGCATTTCAACCGGGCGAACGGCGGCCGTCAGTCCGACCACGAGGCCCGTCACGAGAATCAATGCATGGCGCTTTTTATCCGTGAGCGTTTTTTCCGTTAACTGCTTTAATAAAAATATTGACCAGAGAAACCCTGAGATAATCGCGCCATTCGCAAAGAGACTGCGATTCGCATAAAGAATGATTGGCGGGAATGTAAGAAAAAGCACGGTTCCCCAGAACGCCCCCCGTTTTCCAAATGTCCTTAGCAGGCGGTATAGCGGATAGGCGCTTGATAAAATAATGATGGTGCCGACATATATCGGCAGGCGCTCGCCGATGGTTCGAAAAAGGGATAAAAACCACGGCCAACCCAAGAACCCCACAGGCACAATATACTGCCCCCGGCTGATCCATGAACGCGGGTGAAGCCATGGGAATTCTTCCGCGAGCGGCTCCGCGATGGCGGCCGATTGCCAGCCGCTCATTCTTGTAC
>CBDULO010000115.1:0-2932 GCA_965368095.1 uncultured bacterium
CGAAAAACAAATTGTAAATGTAAAAGCAAAATACCGCCCCTAGCCGGCACTCTGTCTTGGCGGAGGGAGTGGGATTCCTCCTCCCCCAACCCTCGCATCCGCAAGCGATCCCCGCTCGGATCTCCTCCGGAGCCGGCTGCATTCGAAATATGCCACCGGCATATTTCTCGATGTCGGCTTCGAATCCGATCCCAATGCCGCCAATACAAAACTCCCGTTTTGCGGGAGCATTGCACTGGCGGAGAGAGTGGGATTCGAACCCACGGTACCGGTGAAGGTACACCGGATTTCGAGTCCGGCACATTCGACCACTCTGTCATCTCTCCTTTTTTTGTGAGATCACCCTATCCGCGACCCTTCTTTCCGTCAATTCCTATCTGCGTCGTTAAGAAAATCAATATCCAAAACATCACCGCAAGATCATTTTTAAAATATGGCACGTCCACAAGACCATGGACGAGAATGGCAATAAGCACAGCAAAAATAACAAGGTAATTTCCTCGATTGGCTCCGCGAAGCCATGTGACAAGAATCCAACCAAAAGCTAAGACGCCGAATATTCCCATTTCAACCCAAAAGTTGAACAAGATATTGTGCGGATATTGAAAAATTTCGATCGCCGTCGCCTGATGATACTCAGCGAAAACAGTCGGATATCCGCCAAACCCGGCACCCAATACGGGACGATCTCTTAAGAGGTCTCTTGTTTCACGCCAAATATACAGTCGCACCTGGCCCGGCCATGATTGGATAGTGACTTCTCGAATCACCGGCTCGCGAATACTCGGCTGAGTGGCCAAAATAAGCGTTCCGGCAAGAAGCATCCCTATCGCCCATTTTCTCCCCCATTTGGAAAAGAGTAGCGCGACCAATACCGCCGCTAAAAGAGCAATGAGTCCGCCGTCACTCTTCGCGAGAATGACGGCGAGAAAACCGGAAAAAACCGCAACGCCCGTCAACCAAGATTTTTTCTGAATAAAGCATGCGGCGGCTAATGCGGAAGCAGGAACAACAAAAAGAGCTACGGCATTTGGAAATGGAAATGGTCCCGTCGCGCGACGACCTTCTTCAATGGAAACATTCCATGGATGCGGGATGCCGCTTCCCGTCACGAATTGCCAGAGAGACCAAAGCGAAATACCAATGACCGTGAAATACAAATTACGAAGAAATAGAGCAATATCTTCTTGTGTTTCGAGGATGACCGGCAAAATAAAAAAGACGAGAAGCGGTTCAAGGATGAATGCACGCCAAAGTCCGAGTCCGGAAAAAAGATCCAGCGACCAAAAAACAGAAGCAAAACTCACGAGAGAGAAAGTGAGAATCGGCCAACGCCATATTCCAATTCTCGTTCCTGCTCGTTGCCAGCCACTTTTTCCATGCGCAATCGTGAAGAAGAGAAAGATAAAAGCGAGATAGAGTTCAAGAACTGTTGTCGGAAATCCCAAAAGGGAAAATCTCAAAACATAGGCCGGCAAGAAAAACGGCAAGCCAAGCACAAGCCACTTCGTAGCCTGTTCCGACTTTTGACGAATACCCTTCCAATCAAGCATGATAAGACCACATTAGATGAACCAACAAAATATGACAAAAGAGGAATTGAAAAAGATGTGTTTCAATGAGGATGGAAGCGTGAAGCCAAAAGCGGAATGTCGAGCGGACATGATCAATGTACTCATTCTCGATGAGATGATGGATATCGATGCTGCCGAGAATTTAATAGATAAATCTCTGCTCGAATTCAATCTGTGGGGAGAACCGCGTTTGGAAGATTTATTGAAAGAGATTGGTGACGATTTTGAAAAAGAGGAAAAGACAAAATAAAAAAAGCTCTCGCGAAAAGCGAGGGCTTTTTTGTTACCGGCAAGCATGGGACCGGCAACGATTAAGCGGTTCTCCGCTTACTCGCGCGACAAACCCGGATATCCTCCAGTTTATCGCGCGAGTAAATGGATAAGCGCGCAATGCATTTCTTTATGACAATTTCTTATCACAATGCGATCTCGCGTCAAATCAGTTTCGTGGATAACTTCAACGCACTTCACTCAAGTTTGAATAGCGCGCTCACCTCATCTTCATACAAAAGTTCGAATCTCGAATCACCCCTTAAACGTTGAATCATATCTGTATCCGTTCTTTGTTCATATATGGCGATTGATGAACCAAATTTGTTTCGTATCACATCATATGGATCAATGTCTTTTTCTCCCGTCATGAGCGCTGTGTATTCACGCGATAAATCCGGATGCGCTTCCAGTAAAAATACCGGATCAAGACCCGCGACATAAATGTACTGATCTCGATG
The DNA here is from genome assembly GCA_965368095.1 of uncultured bacterium. Lineage (GTDB taxonomy): Bacteria > Patescibacteriota > Patescibacteriia > 2-12-FULL-60-25 > 2-12-FULL-60-25 > 21-14-all-47-17. Next base: position 2,306 of record CBDULO010000115.1, read on the forward strand.
TGAAAAGAGCTCCGGAAATTGCGCCCAATTGGAATGAAAGAGCCGGCCGCCCGGCTCCAAATGCTCATCAACAACTTCAAGCGCGGGAACAAAGCGATCAAATGCGCGGGGAGATGTCTGAAAAAAATCATGAGTCGCCCACATCCCGCGCCCAAATGCGGTGATCAATAATATGACGAGCAACCCCTGAATATATTTCTCGCTCGAACGAAATTCTTGAAAGAGTTTCTTCCAGTGTATCGCTCCCCCAAGCACGGCAAACCATAAAATAAAAAACGGACCCATATACTCTCCGAAGCGGCGGCTTTTTAAGGTCAATGCAAAAATGACCGCGGCGCAAAGCCCAAGAGAAATCCCCCATCGCATGATATTCGCATCGATTTTTTCACGCCGCGCGAATAAAAATCCAAATAATAAAACGAACCCGGCAATCCAAAGAAAAGAAAAATCAAAAATAAATGCGGGGATTTCATATGGAAGCCATTCAATCCCAAGAACCACTTGATCGAATGGTGTTTGAACGCCAATGGAAACTATTTGCGTTTTCAGAAAAGAAACCAAGGAGGAGCGATATGGATGTATAAGAATGCCAAGTGCCGTACCAAAAAAAATAGTGAGGAATAATGG
>CBDULO010000116.1:0-2904 GCA_965368095.1 uncultured bacterium
GTCTACTGGGATGCCTCAGGAACGGAGCAAATAACCACAACGAGCTGTAAAGAATAAGAAAATAACTCGCGTAACGCTTTAACCCCTATGAACACCAAATATTGGCTCGATAGCAAAACGGTCAGATCGGTACTGCTCGGAGCATTACCGACGGTCTATTACGTTGCAAAGCTTTTCGGTTTCGAATTGCCCGAAGGCTTGCTCGAACAAATCGTCGAGGGGGTGGCCGCGCTTCTCACGCTTGTATCACTCATCGGTGCCTTTATTGGCCGGATGAAAGCCGATCAACCGCTCGGATTCTCGAAGTAGCTTATGGATTCCACCACGCTCTTTCAACCAGCAAACATCACCGCCGCCGGCGGGATTGTATTGGCGATTGTTCTGGCCGCGATTCTCTACAAAATCGTTGGCAACCACATCAATCACAATACCGACGCCGTAAAGCAGTGGTCTGAGAATACCGCATCAAATACCGAGGTTCTTCGCGGACTCTCCGACGTCATAAAAGACCTGCGCGAAGATCTTAGGAGTCGGTAGCCTCTTCCCTCTCGGCCTCAACACGCAAGGGGCTGAGGGATGGGGTGGTTACCGGAAAAACGCACCTTAGAAAGGAGAAACATTGGTCATCATCACGATGGATTTCGTCATCACGCTTGGAATGCTTTACCGCTTCCTTGCGCTCATCGCTTTCCTTGTCGCTATCGTACTCGCCTTTGAGTACGTCATGAGGAGGTACTTCAAGTGAGAAGAATCGTGAACAAGCGTTGCGCGTGCTGTCGGGAAGTGAAGACGGTCATCATCCCGTCCCCGGAGTACGAGGAAATCGTGACCTCGTGGGTGTGCCAGAGCCTCATCTGCCAGTTGGTCTTGAGCCGTTACAAGGCTCACCAACCCAACATGAGCCTGCATCTGTTCTACCAACAGCAGATCAAGGAGGCGTCATGAAAAGGGCGTGGAGCGACATGAAATACGCGGTGACAAGCCTCTACACATTCATCCGCTTCGAGATTGACCTCTGGCGGTGGAGGAAGCGTCATGGCCGTAAGTAAGTCGATTCTCGACATGCTGGCCGACCCGCCCTCACCCGTCGAGAGCGTCCGGCTCGAATTCTTCACGAAAGGGAAAGGCCGAAAGGCGAGAGCCTACGTCCGTCTCATCATCGTGACACCCTCGGGTTTCGTCTTCACGGACGAGGAATCCGTCGACAAGGCGGTCATCGAGTGGCGATTCGAGGAGGGGAGGCACGCATGAGCCAACCACTCCGTGTTTATACCGAATCAGGGGTCATTGTAACTCTCGTTGAGGGCTGGCACTTCCGGTGGAATCACATACAGATTCTGCGAGAGATGCAGACGCATGTTGAATCTGCGACCGTCAAGGTGCGTGATGAGAACGGTGTCGAATGGAACATATCTGTCGGTCTACTCAATCTCGACGGCGCATTGCTCCACATGATCAACCCTTCTGCGGCTTGAGCTTGCCTCGAGCGTCTGGACTGATCGCCCAAGTTCCTCCGGGGGCGATCAACCCGGGCACATTAAATTAACCAAACACCTTATGCCAAACAGAGAACTCATTTTTGCAACAAAAGAGACGATTAAACAGCCGGTTGGCGGCTTGATTGTCGAACCGCCAGACGAACAGGACCATATTCTTGGCGCATCCGGACCGGACTTTGAGGTTTTGATACCAAGCGGACAATGGCATGAGCACTTACCGATCCCCGAGCTTCAGAGAAATAGGCACGGCGACACTTTCATGTGTGTTTCTTTTTCGCTCAACAACATTCACGAAATGTTGAAAAACAGGCTGTTTGGTGAGGTGATCAACAAAAGCGACTTATTCTTGGGCGTTGGGTCCGGCACCGTGCGCGGGCGCGGTAATAGCAAGCGCGCCGTTGCGGAGTGGAACAGACGAAACGGCTTTGTTTTAGAGAGTGAATACCCATATCACGAGGACATGACGCTTGACGAGGCCTATAAACCTCTCACGCGCGAACTTCTCACCGAGGGCATCAAATCGCTTGAGGATTGGGTTTTCAACTGGAAGTGGCTTGGCAGTAACGATCCGGAGGTAATGAAAGAGGGTCTCAAGCTCTCACCTCTGCAGGTCGATGTTTGGGGGTCGTATCGCCTGAATCGCAAGGGCTACGTGAGCTGGGCAAGCGGCGCGTACTACAACCACGAAGTGGTCATCTTTGGCTATCAAGAAGGTGAGTACTGGCTTGTTTTCGACAGTGAAACAGACCAATTCCTGTACTTCGACTGGAACTATCCATTCGGCTCACCAATGATTCACGCCGTAAAAAAAAATTCAAAGATCCGGCTCTTCAAGAAGAGGGGTCAGGCTGGGATCGCTGTAAAGCACGTCTCAGAAGCCTCTATGATCGTCTTTTCGGGGGGTTCGGTGAAGGGCGGCGACCTGTTCCTGTCGCTCTACGGAGTACAGAAGTTTGAGGACATCCAACTGATCTACGTTGATGAATGGCCACATCCAATTCGGCACATGATCAACACGAATCCTTACAGATAAACCTATGACCGGCGACCAGATAAAGGACTTTGTTGAAGAATTGATTGAAGACGACCTTGCGGACGCCGTGTTTTTGGCACTCGTAAACAATGCCAAAAACAAACTGGAGGCGGAAGGCGGCCGAGATTGGGAGCTTTTGAAAGTATCGGCCGAGGGTACGGCGGATGCAAACGCAAAGACTCTCCCAGACAACTATCTCCGAACGCTCGCCATGTATGTCCGCGAACAGCCCTACTATCAAATTCCATTTGAGCAAAAGAAGCTGTTTGAGAACTCAGCCTATCGTTGGTATCTCGACCTCAGAAATAACAATTTCTATCTCATTGGTCCGAATATCACCGGTACGCTCACCCACGTCTATTTGAAGGGCAC
>CBDULO010000117.1:0-2838 GCA_965368095.1 uncultured bacterium
GTGGGTGCTCTGGGTTACTTGGTTCATTCATTTTCTTCCGGTGAAAAAATAATGCGGTTTAATATCTACCTTTTGAAATAACATGCGACCATCTGATTTAAAGACAAGGATTTTTCTCGACAGCGGGAGCGCGGAGCATACAAAAGATATTGTTCAAAAGCTCGGGTTTTTGGACGGGCAGACGACGAATCCGACGTATTTTGTCAAAAGCAATCCAAATGTGATCGAGCGTGTGAAGCGAGGAGAAAAATTTTCCCGTGAGGAACTCTTGGAGACCTATAAAGTTTTGGCGAGTGAAATTTCACCGCTTGTGCCAAAGGATGGATCGGTTTCAATTGAGGTATATGCCGATGCGAAAAGTGAAGCGAAAGACTTAATCGTGCAAGCGCATGAAATGAATGCCTGGATTCCAAACGCACATATTAAGCTTCCAATTATTCCGGCGGGGCTTGAAGCGGCCGAGCAATTGGTGAAGGAGGGGATTCGCGTCAATATGACACTGTGTTTTTCTCAAGCGCAAGCGGCGGCGGTTCATTCTGCCACCAGAAGCGCCGCTCCCGGACAAGTATTTGTTTCACCTTTTATCAGTCGCCTGGATAAAAAAGGAAAAAATGGATTTACATTATTGCAAAATATCCAGAAAATGTATCGAGCGACCGAGAGCCACGTTTCCATTCTTGCCGCGAGTGTTCACAGTATTTTTGATATCGCGCATGTAATTGAGAGTGAAATGGATATCATCACCATTCCATATGAGGATTTGTTGAAGTGGATTGAAGCCGGAAAGCCAACAAGTACGGAGAATATTGAGCAAAAAGATATAAGCAAGCTTGAGCCGATTCCGTATCAAGCGCTTGATTTGGCGAATGATTGGAAGACTTTTGATATACAGCATGAACTCACAGATGCCGGACTCGCGGCATTTGCGAATGATTGGAATGAAATTTTGAACGGATGAAGCTTTTTACCTCAAAACGAGAGCAGCGACTCTGGTTCTGGGCGGTTGCTACGATTATCGCCATCTATTCATCTATTGGCATTGCACAGCCTCTCGCCGGCACATTGCGCGAACGCGGGCTCTTGGAAATTTCTTTCGGTATAGCCATGCTTCTTGTGATTGGAGCGATTCTTACGCAGAGGGTAAAGATGCGCGCCGGCTGGGGCGAGCTGGGGGTTTGGCTCGGCATCATCGGCGTGTATTTATTGGTGCTTGTCAGGATGGAGATTCCGGAAGAGCGGACGCATCTTATTGAATATAGCGTGCTTGCCGCTTTTATTTTTGAAGCGCTTACCGAACGAGTTCGAAATAAGCATCTTATTCTTTTTCCGGCGGCGATAGCTGTATTCATGTCTGCGGCTCTCGGTTTTATCGATGAGGCGATACAGTTTTTTCTTCCGAATCGTGTCTTTGATTGGCGAGATGTCGGTTTTAATGCCCTGGCTAGCCTCATGGCTGTTTTTGCGAGTCTCGCTCTGTCTTGGATGAAGAAGCGATATGCATCTTCAAAAGAAAAAAGAAACTGATTCTCTTTAAAGCGCTGAGAGAGGTTCACCGAGTGTGTAATTCGTGAAAAGCGCGTCGGAAAGATCATGGACATTTTTCGCCCAGTCTTCACCATATAATTGCGTCGCGAGAGAAGGGGATTGAATCCAGCGCAATATTCCTCCCGGCTCAACCAAGTACACATTCGGAATTGATTCAAGCTTTACCATGCGAACGCCCGGACGATAGGTCACGTTTCCACCGAGTGAAGCCGCGGCGAGTTCTGCGTCTGTAAGCTCAATCACTTCATCGAAATCTTCATACCAGCTGAAATAAATGCGCTCATTTGGAAATCCGTAGCGTTTTCCATCAGCCCCGCAATAATAGACAGCGCTTGATGATTCGCCTTTAATGAGAGATCCGGATTCGCAAGGCGCGCCGCTCACGCTCGCTAAATTCTTGTCGGTATTAATATCCGGCGTATCGGCCGTGAGCTCTATGGCATAATCGCTGGGTTCACCGGAATTTGTACTTGTTGTTTCGCCTAATGCGGCCAGGAGACTTTCATATGGATTGATAGCCACATCGTTTTTTCTGATTTCAAAATGCAAATGATCCGTCACCCATTCGGCATTTCCGCTATCTCCCATATAGGCTACCAGCTGACCCTTTTTCACAGACGCGCCTTTTTCAATTCCCGGCGCGAAGGCGTTTACGATACCGCCATTCCCATCGTCGGTGCCGGGGGTGTCGTTATTGATATGTAGGTAGACATATTCGTAGCCGTCGGCATCTCGAATCACGAGATGATATCCCCAGGACGGTTCCGGTAAAGGCATATAGCTTACAATTCCGTCCACGGCTGCGTATAAAGGCGTCATTTTTGGGCCAATCATATCAATTCCTTCATGCGAGCGACTTCCTCTCGGCGCACCGAAGTTATCTTCCAGCTCGCCGATGGCATTCGGATCGGTTGGGAAAGCGATATCTCGAATGACGGCGGCCGATGCATCAGGCGCGAAAGCTAGCAAAAAAAGAAAAGAAAGGATAGATAGAAAGGCATTTTTAATCATAGATATTGATACTAGCATAAAGTTGTTTATCCATTTAAACTGAATATACATGAATAGCAAAGCAAAAACTGTGAAAGAATATTTAGATGAATTGCCCGAAGATAGGCGTCCAGCTATTGAGGCGCTTCGTAAGGTTGTGAAAAAGAATTTGCCGAAAGGTTTTAAGGAGGTGATGCAATATGGAATGATCAGTTATGTCGTTCCTTTGAGTAAATATCCAGCCGGATATTTGGACGATAAAAAAACGCCGCTTCCATTCGCTTCGATTGCTTCACAGAAAAA
>CBDULO010000118.1:0-2826 GCA_965368095.1 uncultured bacterium
CATGTGAGCCGGAAGAAAGCCCCGACAAAGCATAGGAGTAATACACCCAAGCGGAAGTATCCGTGCCATCAGCTGTGCCGATACGCGCTCCATCAACAAAGACATCGATGGGATTATCGTCTGCACTTGCTCGACGCGGTCGATACCAGAATGAAAGCTCATAGTCTCCGCCATCGAGATCAACTGTTTGAGACATGGAGCTATTCGTCATATCGCCATTTGCATCATTCTTGTGGCTATCCAGCTCGACATAATGCGATCCAGACACCGGACTGACCGTCACCCCGGAATACTGAACCTCGATTCCTGAACCAAGCGTATTCGTCCAAGACATTCCCGCCCCATCCGTCACATCCGGCAAAGAACTATAGACATCCCATTTCTTCGACGCGGTTCCAAGCCCATTCAGCGGATTCCCATGAACCAATCCGGATCGAATATCCGTCGCTTCAAACCCGCCGTTCAATAGAAGATTTGATTCAAGACATTCAAGGCTTTTTTCATAGGCATTATGAATCACAAGCGTGCGATGCGGTCGACTCGATGAGATATTAAACACCCCGTCCGCATTCGTCTCACGCTCGTCATCATCGCTCGGATCGGCGTTAAACAATTCCCCGCTATACGGGAAAAAGTCACCCAAATCACTTACCGTAACCGTGTACTGATCGTTATATCCCGGCTCCGCAAAATCGATATCTCCTGATGAGATTGCTTCGGCGCTGTAATGATATTCACCATACTCAAGTCCGGCATAGGTAATACATTCGGCATCCAGAACACCGTCGCTGTGCAAAATATCTGTATTGAGATCAAGCGGTGTTGTGAACACCGTATCCGCCAATACGCCCGCCGGTGAGCCCGGGTCGGAAATTGTAAAGGTAATGCCGGGCGTCGCGGAACCATCGCTAATGACATCATCAGCATCCGAAAGAACCTTGCAAACGGTGATTAACCCGGGAGGAACGTCGCTCCCGAGGGCGCTAACCCCTTCATCCGAATCGTCACCACTCCCACTATCTTCATCTTCAGAGTCGCCCTCTTCATCACCCTCACCATCACTATCGCTACCATCGTCAGAATCGCTATCATCCAAGCCATCATCCTCATCGGTATCACCTGCCGTGTCGTCATCAGAGATATCATCCGAGTCGTCGGAGTCACCATCAAGCTCACCGCTATCTTCACCGCCTAATCCATCCTCATCCTCCGAGTCTTCGGCCCCGTCACTGCCAGATTCATCACTATCCTCTGATGAATCATCATCTCCAACATCTCCGGAAGGATCTTCATCATGATCCATCGCAAGCACGACAGAAAAAGAAGGAGCTCCCAATTCGAGAGAGCCCTGTCCCGCGAGACTGGCCGCGAGAACCGGAGCAGTTGATCCGCCCAAAGAATAAATCCCGAGAGCAACAATAGCCATGAGTGCCATTCCTTTGGTCATGAAAACATCCGTGATTTTTTGTATATACCGTCTAATAGGATCAGAAAAATGCATAACGCGGTTTAAAAAAGCTTAGGGTTAAATTACTATAATACTAACATCAATAACGCAAGAGAAATAACAGCGAATGCATGCGCGATAATCGACCATCGCTGAAAATGAACTCGTACGAAAAATTTAATGAGTACAGCTGTAATGAGAAAGACAATGAGATATAGATAAATACTCTGAATTCCCTTCAATAAAGACGGGTAGTTTAGCCACTTTGTGAAAGCTGTATCACGAATGTGTTCAATCCCTCCGTATATTGACTGCGTTTCAGCATCCGGAAAAAAATCGGCAATCGGCTCTACCGTTTCAGCGCCCTCAATCGATCTCGCCAATAATCTCCATGAGCTTTCTTGATCGGAAGCTCGCAAGAGACCTGTCCAGAGATTCGCTTCCCTTTGCTCAAGTCCAATCACGGCTGTCTGATTCAAAGCACGCACTTCAGCCGCGCCATACACTTGTACGGCAATTTGAAATCCACCTTCCGCCGGACGAATGTCGATGCTCAAAACTTCCGGCGGCTTCGCGTCGCTTCCAAGCACCGTTGCAGCGACACCTTCAGACTCTTGCTGCGTCTCTTCCGCCACAAAAATTTCCGGCAATAGATCATCCGCCATCGGCACCTCCTCTATCTCTTTGTCCGACCGTACAATCAAAGCCGGGCCATTGGTTGGCAATTCCCCTGTCGCCTCTTCATCTTGCAAATCTTCTTCTTTTACGACCGCCGCCGGCTCTTTCACAGTTATCTCTTCATCCTCTTTAACCGATACCGCTGTCTTCTCAGATTCCTCCGTTCTAGCCGCATCGGCCAGCTCCACTTCTTCTTGAGGCGCTTGATCCGGAATCTCAGTCTCAACCTCCGGTACAAGCGGCTGGCCAAAAAACTGCACGACAAGAAATGTCGGATACCCGTCAAACTCCCCTTGCGCCACCCCTACCCCAATTTCAGAATACTGGTCACTCAAAATATTCGCTCGATGAGTCGCACTCGCGAGCCAGCCCGAATGAACATTCTCCGCCGAATCAAAATAGAGCGCGAGATTCTCTCCGGCGTATTTATAGGTATACCCGGCTCCGCGAATCCATGTCCACGCACGCTCCCCATCCGGTCCGGCATGTGAAAAATACTGGCGCGCCATCATATCATTCGCCCGAGCTTGCGCAGCGGATGAAAGCTTTCCGTTCAGCGTGAGCGATTCAAGCCCCGCGGAAAGCCGGCTTTGATTTGTAAGTGAAACGATATTCGATTGGGTGATAGAACTTGAAAACAAAAGATGCGTCGGAAGAACAGCCGGCAAAACAACAAGTAAAACCTTCAATCCAATAATGAG
>CBDULO010000119.1:0-2820 GCA_965368095.1 uncultured bacterium
GACCGCCGTCTTCAGCATCCCAAATATGGAAAATACTATTCGGTTTCGAAAAAGTATTCCATTCACGATCCTGAAAACACCGCGAAGGTTGGCGATTTGGTCGAATTCGAAGAATGCCGCCCGATGTCACGCAATAAACGATGGCGTTATGTTTCAACCGTAACAGCCGCATAACCATATGATTCAGCATCGATCAATGATTTCCGTCGCCGATAATTCCGGAGCAAAATTGCTTCAGGTGATTCGCGTTACCGGCGGATATAAAAAACGATATGGAAAACTGGGTGAAGTGGTGACTTGCGTGGTGAAAAAGGCAACGCCTCGCGGATTGGTGAAAAAGTCCGATATCGTGCATGTGGTTCTTGTACGCACAAAAAAGGAAACCCGTCGTAAAGATGGCTCATATATTCGTTTCGACGAGAACGCAGGTGTGATTATTGATAAGAAATCGAAGGATCCGAAAGGAACGCGTATCTTTGGTCCGGTTGCTCGCGAATTGCGTGACGGCGGATACAATAAAATCGTTTCTCTTGCCCCTGAGGTTCTATAAGCTTATGAAAAAATTACGAGTAAAAACCGGCGACGAAGTCATTGTGACTGCCGGAAAAGACAAAGGGAAAAAGGGAAAAATCATTCAGACGTTTCCTAAGCTTGGACGTGTCGTGGTTGAAGGCGTGCATATGACAAAGCGTCATCTCCGCACAAGAAAGCAGGGGGAGAAGGGTCAAATTGTTGAATTCGCCATGCCGGTGGACGCATCAAATGTGATGCCGATTGGAAGCGATGGAAAAGCTATGCGACATCGTAAGGCCGCAAAGGAAAGAAAACAAGCCTAATATGCAATTGAAAGAACAGTACAAAAAAGAAGTCGTGCCGGCATTGAAAGAAGCCTTCGATATCAAAAATATCTTTGCCGTCCCAACGATCAAAAAAGTGACCGTTTCCGTTGGAATTTCAGCGAAGCACAAGGATACAAAAATCATGGAAACGGCAGAAGAAACCTTGCGGCGCATTACCGGTCAAAAACCTGTGCGCACCAAAGCCAAGCAGTCCGTTGCCGGATTTAAAATCCGCGAAGGAAATGAAATCGGACTTATGGTGACTTTGCGCGGACCTCGCATGTGGGATTTCTTAACCAAGCTTACCCAGGTCACCTTCCCGCGTGTTCGTGACTTCCGCGGAATTTCAAGAAAGCATGTTGATGCACGCGGAAATATCTCAATCGGTTTTAAAGAAAATCTAGCTTTTCCGGAAATTCGTCCAGACGAAGTAGATCGTTTGCATGGACTTCAGGTGACCATTGTGTCGAATGCTGGAAGTCGTGAAAAGGGCATTAAGCTCTATGAAGGCTTAGGGTTTCCGTTCATGAACCAATAATCATATGGCAACGAAAGCACAAATCTCCAAATCACAAAAAAAGCCAAAGTATAGCACGCGAAAGGTTCGACGATGCTGGCGCTGCGGCCGAAATCACGGCTTCATTCGCGACTTCGAACTTTGCCGCATCTGCTTCCGAGAGTTAGCGAATCGCGGGGAACTTCCCGGCGTCACCAAATCAAGTTGGTAAATAAGAGTATGTATACAGATTCAATCAGTGATTTTCTCACACGCATTCGAAATGCGCAGGCGGCTGAACATGACACCGTCATTGTTCCTAGTTCTCGCATGAAGCTCGCTCTCGCGCGCATTCTTGAACGTGAAGGATATATCGGCGGCGTTCGCGAAGAAGCGGACGGGCCGAAAAAGACCCTTCATGTGACGTTGAAATACGATGGAAAAACGCCGACGATTCGTTCGTTGACGCGTGTTTCAAAGCCCGGACGGCGCGTCTATCGAGGTTCGAAAGAACTTCCCGTCGTTCTCTCTGATCAGGGGATTGCCATTATCTCTACCAGTGCCGGCGTGATGACAAATAAAGAGGCTCGTCGCCGTAAACTCGGCGGTGAAGTCTTGTGTGAAATTACCTAAGCCATTAAGCTCATAACTCAATATATATGTCTCGTATTGGAAAACAGCCGATTGACCTGCCCTCGGGCGTCGACCTCAATGTCGATGCTGGGAAGGTTGTCGTAAAAGGCCCATTGGGTACGCTCACCGTTCCCTTACCACCTCATGCAAAGGTGGAGGTTAAGAGTGAGCCGCGCGAGGCGGTGGTCACCGTGGAACAGGAAGCGGAGCCAACGCAGCGCGCTATTTGGGGCCTTACTCGACAGCTCGTTGCCAATGCCGTGAGCGGCGTTCAAAAGGCCTATGAGAAATCCCTCGAATTTGTCGGAGTTGGATTTCGCGTTTCCGTTGAAGGGAAAAATATCGTGATGGAAGTTGGATTCTCACATAAGGTTGAGTTTCCAATTCCGGAAGGTCTTGAAGCGAAGGTTGATAAACAGATTCTCACGCTTTCAGGCATGGATAAACAGCTTGTTGGCGAGGTTGCTTCACAGATTCGCCGCATTCGACCTCCTGAACCGTATAAGGGGAAGGGAATTAAATATACAGATGAAGTTGTTCGCCGCAAGCCAGGTAAGGCTGCGAAAGCTGCATAAATTATATGACTACGCTTAAGAAACCAACAGCGGTCTCTCGAAGAATTGCACGTGTCCGTGCAAAGATTTCCGGGACGCCGGAACGTCCGCGACTCAGCGTCAAGCGCACCTTGCGACATGTCTATGTTCAAGTGATTGATGATGTAAACGGAAAGACCATCGCCGCCGCGCAAGATTTAGACATCTCGGAAGCAGAGCGCAAAGGAAAAAATAAAACCGATATTGCAAAAATGGTTGGGGGACTCGCCGCCGAGCGCGCAAAAGAAAAAGGCGTGAC
>CBDULO010000120.1:0-2785 GCA_965368095.1 uncultured bacterium
CTTGAACGCTTGGTCGACTCTTCCGCTTCAAGAATGGGAACATCGCGATAAAGATCGTTCATTTTTTGGCATGTCTCTATACACCAATGCGCGATCACCGATGGACGGAGTGTCGCGGCTGCTGATTTTACTTTTTCCGGGAATACGGCGAGTGCAAGCGCAAGTTGTTTCTCAGAGGCATGTTCAAAAACCGGTAAAATTTCTTCGCCGGTTTTCAGCATAATTCCCGCCTCCGCCGCTTTTTTCAAAATGGAATGGAAACGAGTCACGGCATACTGACAGTACGGCCCCGTCGCTCCATCAAATGAAAGCGCCTCCTCCATCACAAAAGTAAAAATCTTATCATGATCAATCTTCATCATGCTGAATTTCATTCCGGCCATACCGATCTTCCATGCCGTATCAGTCACCTGTCCCTCGCTCCAATCATCGTGTCGTTTGATGATTTCGCTTCGAGCATATTCAATCACTTCATCACGAAAATTCTGATAGGTAATCACATTTCCTTTTCGACTCGACATCGCCCCTTCTTTCAATGTGACGATTTCATGTCCCAGGAATTCGGGAATGGGCGTAATTTGAAGCATCTCAAGCGTGGCGAATAATTGCTTGAAATAGAGAGACTGCCGCTGATCGACAAGCACGAGGCTCCGTTCGGTATTTGGGAATTCCTTTAACTTCAATTCCGCGAGCGCGATATCTTTTGTCGCATAGAGGCTTGTCCCGTCAGATTTTCTTATGAGGAATACGCCAAGATCTTTATCCTCCAGATCGACCACAATCGCCCCCTCGCTTTCTTTCGCTACTCCGGAACTGAGCATTTCATCAACCATCTGCTGACCTCGATCCACAACCTCGGATTCCAAATATTGCCTTTTGAGATGCACGCCAAGTTCCTGAAATACTCTATTCATTTCTTGAAGCGACCAGCGGCGCGTTTCCTGCCAAAGCCTCATCCAAGCGGGATGACGCGCTTCAATTTTTCGCTGTACTTCAGATACCTCATTTTTCAGATCTTCATTTTCTTCGAGGGCATGGCTTGCTTTTGTATAAACTCCCCCAAGAAATTTTCCATTTTGCTCTTCCTTTGAAATACTCGAAAGAATGGTATTGACATCCCCTTCCGAAAGCTCGGTACTAAAGCCTCTCTCTCTCGCCAATTGCCAAAGACATTTCGCGACATGTGCGCCGACATCGCCATGATAACTCATTGGAATCACCTCCCAATTCGCATGCTCTAAAATTCTGCAAACAGCCGCTCCGGTGATGAGATTTCGTAAGTGGCCTACATGAATCTCCTTATGTGTATTCGGTTGGGCATATTCAATAGCAAATTGTTTTCCGTGCCCAAGATTCACTTGTCCGTAGGCGTTCGCCATATGCTGAATATCACGGACAATACGGTACACCGCATCGCCTGTTTTCAATGTGAAGTTCACATACGGCCCGGCCGCCTCAATCTTTTCAATATCATAATCACCCCATGTATCCGAGAGGTTTTTTGCTTGCTCGCTAAGCTCGGCGGCGATTTGATTCGGTGCCTTTCCCATAGTCTTCGCAAGTCCAAAACACGGGAATGCCAAATCCCCCATTTCTGCATCCGGGGGTTGAACGATATTCTCGGGGTCGATCTCGGATTCAAGTAATTCGCCAAGTATTTTTGCGACTCCGCTCTTCCAATACTCCAATGCGTACATACTATGGAATCAGTTTTCTAAAGTGGCGCTTTCCTTTTTGAAGCAAAACGCCGTCTTTCTTTATGCTGACGAAATATTCGTGGTCTTTAATCACTTCTCCATCTACCTTCACGCCGCCCTGCTGAATCTGTCGACGCGCGTCACTCTTTGAACTCACGAGCCCGGATGAAACAAGCGCGTCAATCAGTCCGACTGACTTTCCCATACGCACCTCCTCAACTCCTCTGGCTGATCTTGTTTTTGAAATACCGTTCCGAAATGACTCTCAGCTTCTATCGCCTCTTTTTCACCCGCAAGCCAAGCAACCACCGCTTTCGCCAATTGTTTTTTGAATGTCATCGGATTCTCGCCGCCCTTCATTGCCTTTTCAATTTTTGCGATTTCACTTTCTTCTAAATCCGTGCAAAGCATAAATCCTTGAACAATCATTTCATCCGGCCAGCTCATAATTTTTCCAAACATATCTTTCGGTTCATCCGTCATCGCAATCATATTTCCTGTCGTCTTTCCCATTTTTTGCCCCGATGGATCCGCGAGCAAGGCATTGGTCACGACAAACTTTTCTTTTTGATTGATCTGCCTCTGCAGCGTCCGGCCGGCGAGCATATTAAAGGTTTGATCATTCCCGCCGATTTCTCCATCGACATCCATTGCGACCGAGTCCTTTCCTTGCATGAGCGGGTATAAAAATTCGTGCAGATGAATGGGCTTCCCGTCTTCCATGCGACGGTCGAACATATCGCGCTCCAAAATCTGCTGAACGGTGAAATGTGACGCAAGCTCGATAACATCCGTAAAAGTCATTTTGCCAAGCCACTTGCTATTATATTTCAGCCTCACCGGATTTTCTCCCGTAAATTTTACTATTTTGGACGCTTGCTTTTTATATAATTTCGCATTCTCTAAAACCTGCTCCCTTGTAAGCTGTTTGCGCACGGCCATTTTATCGGTTGGGTCGCCAATCATGGCCGTGAAGTCGCCGATCAAAAGAATGATCTCATGTCCAAGCTCTTGAAGTTCGGCGAGCTTTTTCATAGTGATCATATGCCCCAAATGAAGCGTGGGACCTGTTGGATCGATGCCGAAAT
>CBDULO010000121.1:0-2776 GCA_965368095.1 uncultured bacterium
GAATGACGATGGCGGTTCGGCCACCAGTTCAGATTTTATGATTCATGTTACGGGAGCAAGTACATCAACTTCATTTTGGGGAAGCGCGACCGGAACAGAGGTTATTCTTGAAGAAGGCTCATATTCGGTGACGGAAGACGAGGATCCTGACTACGCGGCTGAGTATTCTGGCTGTTCGGGAACCATTGTCGCGGGCGCTTCGTCGACCTGCACCATCACGAATGATGATATTGAAGATGACGATGGTGGCGGTTCAACAGGAGATGATCCTGAAGCAGATTTGGAGCTCGTGAAGAAAACGAGTGATAAGCGAGTGGATGTGGGTGATGAGTTTACTTATATGCTTACCGTGACCAATTTAGGTCCCGAGCCGGCTACGGACGTGATTGTAACCGATACGCTGCCTAGCGAAGTTGTGTATGTGTCGAGCACCGCCTCGCTTGGTTCATACGATATAGGGACAAGTATTTGGACGATAGGAAATATGGCTGTTTCCCAAGTGGAAACCCTGGACATTCTTGTAAGAGTGACTTCTACGGATTCTAAGTTTACTAATTCGGCGACAACGACTGCTATTGAAATTGATCCTCGAATCAGCAATAACTCCGATTCCATTACCGTAAAGCTTACGAAAGATGATCCCGGAGGCGGCGGCAGTTGTTGCGGCGGCTCAACGGGCGGCGGAGGCGGTTCCACTGGAGGAGGCGGCGGTTCGACAGGCGGAGGCGGTTCAACGGGCGGCAGTCAGCCCGGACCGACCGGAGGTTCACAACCCACGCCGATTGTCTTAGGCGATCGGGATGCGGTTGAACCGGAAGATGAGCCGGTGGATGAGACCGTTCCTGAACCGATTGTGCTTGGAGACGCGACCGAGGCCGAGGAGCCGACGCTCCCGGTCACAGGCTCAACCGAAGCCTTGCCGGTGATGGCTCTTCTCGCGGGGATTGTCGCCAGTCTCATTGCTTCGAGAAAACGTCATGAGTCCTGAAACGAAAAGAAAAGAGCTGCCGGATACTTCAAAAAAGAAAGAATCAGAATCAATGGACCGTCTGCCCGCATGGGCGCGGTCTATTGTGCGTTTTATTCGCGAGCCGCTCCGTCCGTCAGATATATTCATTGGATTCTTTGTCGCGATTACGCTTTTTTTGCTTTTCCAGGCGCCATATTTTTTCGCGCATATCAAGTATTGGACTTCACAAATATCATATGAGGCTGTTTTGATTGAGGGAGATTTAAGGTTGGAGCTTCAACCAAATATGATATTTCTTCCGCGCATAGGAGTCACTGCGCCGCTCATATATATCGAGAGCGATTCGGAGGCTGCCATTCAAAAGGCGCTGGAACATGGAGTTGTGCATTATGCCGGAACCGCGCTTCCCGGAGAATATGGAAATGCCTATTTTACCGGTCATTCGAGCGACCTTCCATGGAAAAACGGGGAGTATAAAACGATTTTTGCTTTATTGCCGTATGTCCGGGTTGATGACGAGATATATGTGACGACGGATACCGGAGAGCGGCTCATCTATACCGTTCATGAAACACGTATTGTGAGCGCGAAGGATTTGAGCGTTTTGGGACAATTCAATGATGAGAGGCGGTTATTGACTCTGCAAACCTCTTATCCGATTGGAACGGCATTAAAAAGATATATTGTGATCGCGGAATTGAAATCCGAATAAATATAACGGCTTATATTTCGGTGCTGTGATATACTCCTCGTATTATGAAAAGACTTTTTACACGCATAGCCACTCTTTTTGCCGGAGTCGCCATGTTTTCTTTCGCTCTTCCTGTTTTTGCAAAACCGAGTATCGGAACAGTGTCTCCCGTAAACGCTACCGCGGGTGTTGCTATAACATTGAGCGCGAGCGTGAATTCCGCACAGCCTCTTGAGTCCTGTAATCTCTATGTCGATCTCGCGGATGTTGGTGAGATGGATATTTCAGGGAATACAGCGAGCAAGTCGTTTACCTTTCCATTCGGGGGTTCACGCATTGCTTTTGTCTTTTGCCGCGATACGTCCGGCGGGATTAATGCGGGACCGAATACATCTATTTGGGTAGAGGGCGCGACAGAAAATCAAGCACCGCTCGATACGGGTTCGCAGGAGCCGGAGCCCGAACCGGAGCTTATCTCAGAGCCTCCCGCTTCAAATCTTGTGACGCTGGAGTGTCCCGAGGGCGCGGACGTAAATCATCCGTGTAAGGCCGTTTACTATATCGATCAGGAAAATAAGCGCCACGCATTTCCAAATTCAAGAATCTTTTTCAGCTGGTATGCTGATTTCGATGGGGTGGCGGAAGTGAGTCCGGAAGCGCTTTCGACTTATGCTCTTGGACGAAATGTACGCTATCGCCCGGGTGAGCGCATGGTGAAATTCCGAACGGATCCAAAGGTGTACGCGGTTGGCGCGAGCGGGGAGCTTCGATGGATTACGACAGAGGCGGCGGCCATCGCTCTCTACGGAACAGACTGGAATACGAAAATTGATGATATTTCCGATGCCTTTTACACTGATTATACGTTTGGCGATGACATTGCTTCAGTAGATGCGTTTTCTCCGACGGCCGAAATGAATGCTGTCGCCGATATTGACGCGAATATCCGATAAGAACATATTTGAGCAAAAAGCCTACTTTTTTAAGTAGGCTTTTCTTTTTTTCTCGGGAAATTTTTCGATGGCATATCGAAGCATGGTCCGCGGCATATGCCGGACATGCTTATCCAAGAAGATCTCGAGTCTCTTCCGATCCCGCTTTCCCGCTTCACGGAG
>CBDULO010000122.1:0-2733 GCA_965368095.1 uncultured bacterium
TGTAATGAATGTTTTCGGCACAGCCAGTCGCGCGGCGAGCGATCGTTTTTTTCTTCCGCGTGAAGCGAGTGAAGACGTGGTGATCATTGCCATTGACGATGAAAGTTTGAATCGTATCGGGCGGTGGCCGTGGGACAGATCGGTGCACGCGACCTTAATTGAGGCATTGCAAGAGGCGGGCGTGAAAACGATCGCGCTCGATGTAAATTTTCCCGAACCCTCAAAGGAGGAGGACGATCTCGCACTTGGAAAGGCGCTTGAAGAGGCTGGAAATGTCGTACTTCCTGTAGAGCTCTCTTTTCTTTCGGGAGAGCAGGGTCAAGGATTTGATGAAAACAGGATCGTCTCTTCCATTGCTGAAATTCAAAATAATGCGGCGGTGTCCGGATTTTCAAATACACCGCTCGACGCAGATGGAATTGTGCGGCGCGTCCCGCTTTTTGCGGAAGGACGCGACGGAACGCGCGTATACGGTTTCGCGTATGAAGTCGCTCGATTAAACGAACGCGCTCCTTCCATTCAGACCATTCCGCTCGATCGATATGGGCGGATGATTATTCATTTTCCCAATGCTCCGGGGAAAGCATTTGCGACAATACACGCGGCTGATGTGATTGAGGGGAATATCGACGCGGAAGCATTGAAAGATAAGACGGTCTTTATCGGTTCGACGGCGAGAGATCTTCATGATGAACAAAATGTCGCCACCTCGGCCGGAAATCCGATGAGCGGCGTTGAGATTCACGCTTCGATTTATGACACTCTGGTTCAACGGGCATTTTTAAGTGAGATTTCGGTTATATGGCACGTCCTTCTCTTTCTTCTTATCGGAATAGTGCTTGGGATTCTTGTGCCTCGCGTCAGGGCGCGAACCAGTCTTTTTGTCACGATCGCCATTTTCCTGATATGGCTGGTTGTCGCCTTCATTCTATTCGATCAAGGCTGGATTTTAGACATTATCTGGATCGGACTCCTCCTCGTTTTTACCTATCTCGGGCTTTTGCTTGAGCGATGGATCACCACTGAGCAGGAGCGCAGAAAAACGCGTGATGCATTCAGCAGATATGTAAGCGCGAATGTCGTGGAATCCATCATGGATAATATTGAAGATTTGAAATTGGGGGGAGCGCGAAGAAATATGACGGTACTCTTTTCCGACCTTCGCGGATTCACAACGCTTTCTGAAGGATTGAAGCCGGAAGAGCTTGTACTCATCTTGAATCGCTATCTTCATGAAATGACGGATATCGTTTTTGAAGAGGGCGGGGTGCTCGATAAATATATCGGCGATGCGGTCATGGCTTTTTGGAATGCGCCATTTGATCAGGCGGATCATGCGATGCGCTCCGTGCGCGCAGCAATCAAAATGAAGGACAAGCTTCGACAAATGAACGAGAAAAAAGTATTCGGGGAAAATATTGAATTGCGCGTGGGAATTGGAATGAATACCGGCGATATGGTTGTCGGAAATATCGGAGGAGAGCGAAGATATGATTTTACTGTTATTGGCGATAGCGTGAATACGGCCGCGCGAACCGAGGGGCTGTGTAAGCCATATGGCGTGGAAATCATTGTGACCGAATATACAAAGGCGGAGCTTGATCATTCATTTACCTTTCGAAAACTTGATCGCGTGGCGGTAAAAGGAAAGACCGAGCCCATGCGCATTTATGAAGTGCTGGGTTTTGCGAGCAATGTATCGGATGCCGACAAGCAATTCGCCGGGACCTATGAAGAGGCGCTGGACGCGTACTTTGAACGAAATTTTGAGAAGGCTCGAAAGCTTTGCAGAAATCTCATAAAACAAAAGCCGGGCGATGCTTCCACGAAACAATTATTGGAACGCGCGGAAGCCTTTATCAAAACACCGCCCCCAGCGAATTGGAACGGTGTGTGGGTTCTGAAGAGCAAATAGCTTATTTTCGCCCGAGACCGACTCTCGTTTTTACGATTTCTAACTTCGCTTCCGCCTGCTTCTTGGCTTCATCGCGGCCGGCATCAAGAATACGATAAAGTTCGGCTGAATCACTCATATACGCTTCAATTTTTTGACGCATTGGATCAAGGTGCGCAATGACTGCTTCCGCGACAGCTTTCTTGAAGTCGCCATATCCTTTTCCTGTAAATTCATTTTCAATATCTTTCATCTCTTTTTCCGTCACGGCTTGATAGATGGCTAAGAGATTCGAAACCGCCGGTTTCTTTTCCACGTCATATCGGACGGATCCCTCCGTATCCGTGACCGCGCGCATAATTTTTTTCTCAATGGTTTTTGCGTCATCCGTCAAAAGAATTTTGCTCGTCGCGCTTGGATCGCTCTTACTCATTTTTTTGCTTGGATCCTGAAGACTCATAATGCGCGCCCCAACTTTTTGAATCTTTGCTTGTGGGATACGAAATGTGTCGCCAAATTTCGCATTGAATCGCTTTGCGAGAACGCGCGCGAGTTCCAAGTGCTGCATTTGATCTTCCCCAACCGGAACATGAGTCGCGTCATATAAAAGGATGTCTGCCGCCATCAACACAGGATAACTGAATAATCCGACGCTTACATTCTCCTTTTTCGATCCTGATTTATCTTTGAATTGAGTCATGCGTTCAAGCTCTCCAAGTTTCGCGATAGTGCCAAGAATCCACGCAAGTTCCGCATGAGCGCTCACTTCGCTCTGAACGTATATGGTTGAATGCGTCGGATCGAGCCCGGCGGCCAAATATACGGCTGCCATTTCCAGA
>CBDULO010000123.1:0-2704 GCA_965368095.1 uncultured bacterium
ACGCATTACAAGCGACCTTTCCACCATTGCAGATATCCAGGTTGAGCGCCTGGATGAAGTCCTCAAATCCTATAAGGACACCCACAATATTATCTCCTCCAACGATGAGCTTTCTCAAAGTGTCGCGAGATATTTTCAAGCATCCGAGAGTGAAAAGGAAGCATCGGTCGCCGATCTCAATGAGAGCCTTCAAGCGCATCATAAGACGGTTGGGATTAGCCGAGCCATGTCGATACTCAATACGGAAGGAATTATTATCGCCTCGACGTCTCCCGAGGAAATCGGCAAGTCGCGCGCGAATATCCCGAATATGGCCGGGAATGAGCCGAGCATTGTCGCCAGCAAGCACCCTGATGAAAATGGGGATTTGCTTTTACGGACAATTGGACCAATCACATATCAAGACACTGTCGTCGGTGTTCTCGAGATGATTACCAATTCCGATTCTGTTGCGAGAGTCGCGACGAACTTTACCGGCCTTGGCGAGACGGGAGAAACGATTCTTGCGCTTAGAACGGAAGATGGCGACGCGCTTTTTCTCGCGCCAACTCGCTTTGATCCGGACGCGGGAATGAAACGTACGGTCTCGCACCTTTCCTTTGATGTTCCGATGACCGTAGCTCTATTGCGGCAAGAACGCGTATTTATTTCAGGCGTACAGGATTATCGCAATGTCCCCGTGATCGCGGCCACCCGATACTATGAACCGCTGGACTGGGGCATTGTGATCAAAATCGATCAGGCGGAAGCGTTCCGCGCCGTCCGCGAAATCGAATACTTTTTTTGGTATGCCATCATAGCCTCCGTATTGATCGCGCTCTTTTTCTCCTTTGAAGTCTCCAGAGAGCTTGGAAAGCCTCTGACGGAATTAACCGTGGCCGTGAGTAAAATGGAGCGCGGAGAATATGATGCTCGCTGCAAAGGCACGAGGCGAAAAGATGAGCTTGGCATTCTCGCAAAAGCATTTAATGAAATGGCGGAACGCGTTCAGTATGCGCATAAAGAGCTGGAACAAAAAGTCAAAGCACGAACATCCGCTTTAAAGAAAAATCTTGAGCGCGTTGAACATTTGCAAGCGGTGGGGAATGCCATGCTTTCCAGCATCGGCGAGGCGGTCGTTGCCACCGATGTAAAAAATAATGTGACGTTCACAAATCTCGCCTTTGAAAGCCTCTTCGCGCTCAAGCATAGTGAAGTTCTTTCGAAAGATATTAAAAATGTTCTTTCTTTTTATACAAAAGATGGCGAAAAGGATTCATATTTTTTCAAAAAGGTTTTTGCAAAACAAAAACAGCTTTGGAGCGGCGTGCTTTTTTACAAAAAATCTGACGATCAGCTCATTCCGATTTATGTCTCCCTCGCTCCCGTTGTCCTTGATAAAAAAATCATCGGACATGTATTCGTTATGCGCGATATCTCTGAAGAGAAGGAAATCGAAAAGGCGAAAACCGAATTTGTCTCCATTGCTTCACATCAATTGCGCACTCCGCTTTCAGCCATTAACTGGTATGTCGAACTTCTTGCCGATAAGAAGACGGGGAAACTGAATCGCGTGCAAATGGAGTATTCGCAAACTATTCTTGCTTCAAGCAAGCGCATGGTGGAGCTGGTAAATGCTCTCCTCAATGTCTCCCGTATTGAAACCGGAAAAATTCTCATTGATCCGGAACCGCAAAAAATAGAAAAGATCGTTGAAGAAACCTTCACTGAACTCAAACCGCAAATCTCAAAGAAAAAACTTTTTGCCGACTTGGAAGTGCAAAAAAGACTCCCGCTGGTTCCCGTTGATAAGCGCCTCATGCATATCGTTGTCCAAAACCTGCTCACAAATGCGATTAAATATACTCCTGATCACGGCGCGATTCATGCAAGCGTGAAAAAAGTAAAAGCAGGCGGAACCGTGGATGGCAGAAAGGTTCCGGTAGACAGCGTGCTTATCGCGGTTTCAGATAATGGGTATGGTATTCCGGAACATCAGCAAGAGCATATTTTCCAAAAACTCTTCCGTGCCGATAATGCCATGTCAAAAGCCATTGAGGGCACCGGGCTCGGCCTCTATGTCACGAAGAGCATTATTAATCACGCGGATGGTATGATTTGGTTCGAGTCTGAAGAAGACAAAGGTACGACTTTTTACGTCACGATTCCATTAAAAGGCATGCCGGAGCGAGCCGGTGTTAAAACCCTTATTACTTAGCGTATGGCCAAAGCACACAATGTCATGGATTTTTCTCTGATTACCGAACAAGTATATATCGGGACAAATACATGCTGTACGACGCATTTTAAATTGGAACTTCTCGATAAAGGGGTGACCTGTGATATTTCCCTTGAAGGCGAGCGGCTCGATCAGCCATATGGCGTGGATTGTTTTCTTTGGCTTCCAACCGTGGACCATACGCCGCCGTCACTGCATAATGCGCTTGTCGGCATCGAGGCCCTTTCAGAAATGTTACGACAAGGAAGAAAGATTTATATTCATTGTAAAAATGGCCATGGGCGCGCGCCTACTTTTTTCGCCTCCTATCTCATCTTGAAAGAAGGTCTTGCCGTGGAAGATGCGGTTGCGAGAATTGCCGCTAAGCGACCCGAAATTCATATTGTGCCGTCGCAAAAACACTTCCTTGAAATGCTCGTATCAAGACGTTAAGCTCACTTGACACGCTATGGTCATTCCTTCAAAATAGAAGCAAGTTTATTCACC
>CBDULO010000124.1:0-2693 GCA_965368095.1 uncultured bacterium
TCCGTACGTTCTTCCGCGAAAGGGAGCTGTTCGATAGAAGCTTGATGTTTCGAGAGAAGTTTGAGCAGTCCTTCCGTATATTGGCGGATGGAAAGCGCTTTTCGCTGAAACCCTTTCATGCGTGAAGCCGCCACGAGCTGCATCGCTTGCGTAATCTTCTGCGTATTTTTTACCGAAGTAATTTTATTGCGGACTTCAATGAGAGACGCCATATTTATTTCTTGAAATAGCCATCGAGAGCCGTGGTCAGTCCTTTTTCAATATCTTCGCTGAGCTTCTTTTCCTTTTCCATCTTCGCAATCAATTTCTTTTCCTTTGATTCAAAATGAGAAAGGAGTTCTGTGATTTTTCCAGCGACCTCTTCACGTGGAGTCGCATCAAGATAGCCTTCTTTCGCCGTCCAGAGGATCACCGCTTCTTGCCAGAGCGTGCGCGGACTCCCCGGTTTCTGCTTCAACGCTTCCACAGTTCGCTCCCCGCGCGTAAGCTGCTGCTTTGTTGCTTCATCAAGTTCGCTGGCGAATTGCGAAAAAGCGGCGAGCTCATAATATTGCGCGAGATCAAGCTTGGTCGTTCCGGAAATCTTCTTGACGAGATGGGTTTGTGCGGCGGAACCGACACGGGACACGGAAATCCCGACATTTACCGCCGGACGAATACCCTGATAGAAGAGCTTTGTATCCAAGAAAATCTGACCGTCGGTAATCGAAATGACATTGGTCGGGATATACGCGGAAACATCTCCTGCTTGAGTTTCAATAATCGGCAAAGCGGTAATGGATCCACCGCCGAATGATTCTTCAAGCTTCACCGCGCGTTCAAGCAGTCTTGAATGAATATAGAAGACATCTCCGGGAAAAGCTTCACGTCCCGGCGGTTTTCGAAGGAGGAGCGAGAGCTCGCGATACGCGACGGCGTGTTTTGAGAGATCATCGTAAATGACAAGCACGTCTTTTCCTTGATGAAGAAAATGCTCCGCCGCGGCAATGCCGGCATATGGCGCGAGAAATTGGAGAACGGCCGGCGTACTCGCGGAGGCGGAAACAACGAAAGTATAATCCATCGCTCCTTTATTCTTCAGCGTTTCAACAACTTGCGCGACACGGGCCTCTCTTTGACCGATGGCGACATAGACGCAAATCATATCCTGTCCCTTTTGGGAAAGAATGGTGTCGATGGCAATGGTGGTTTTTCCCGTCTGACGGTCGCCAATAATCAATTCGCGCTGACCGCGACCGATCGGAATAAGCGCATCGATGGCGAGAATTCCGGTCTGCACAGGCGCGTCAACCGGAGAGCGCGTCATAACGCCGGGCGCCGGTTCTTCATGCGGACGGGTTTCTTTGCTGGAAATATCTTTTCCGCCATCAAGCGCCGCTCCAAGCGGATTAATGACGCGTCCAATAAGCGCGTCAGACACGGGAAGGGAAAGTGTGCGCCCCGTCGCTTTCACCGCCTGCCCTTCCGTAACCGTTGTGTCTTTCTTTAATATAACGGCGAGCGCGCTATGCTCTTCAATAGTCATCACGAGGGCTTCCGCGTCCGCTTCTTTGATTTCCAAAATCTCACCGAGTTTTAATGTTTCCAGTCCAACAACCTCAATAATCCCATCTTTACTGGATCGGATAAGCCCCACGCGTTCCTCGTCTCTCACTGAGGGCTCGCTTTTCAGAGCTTTTTCCAGCTCATCAATAAACGGTCGTAATGTTTGGTCTTTCATAGGTTAGATGGATTGAAACAATTGAGTAATTCGTCCCCGAACGCTTTTATCGATCATGCGTTCATCATGGAAAATACGGAGGCCGCCTAAAAGCGAGGGACTTGTCTGGAAGAGAACGATATCAGAGCCCTTTTCCGATGAGAGATCTTTCATCATGCCTTTTCGATCAGAAGGAGAGAGCGCCGCCGAGCTTTGAATAGTCGTCACCGAAGTCGGGCCGAAGAGCTTTGCCAATCCAATGAGCATTCGCATATTGGATGGGTAACTGCCGATTGAAAGAGCATCCGCAAAAAGACGGCTGACGACGGAAGGTGTTTTTATTGCATTGAGGGACGTGAATCGCTCGCTTCGCAACTGAGAAAAGAACTCGGCTTCACGCATATTAAGCATTCGCGCGGCTTCCAAGAGATGCGCCTGAGCTTGCTCCTCAATAACCGCATGCTTTTCAATATGATGTTTTACTTGCTCAATCTTTTTCGCCTGAGCAATACTTCCCGCACGAATCGCATCGGCCGCCATGGCACCTAGGAGATCTTCTCTTGTCATACGGTTTTCTGGATGTCTTTCCACGCGCGCGCAATACTTTTTTGCAAATCCGTATCGGTATTCTGTTCTTCAATGACGCGAACAACGATCTGTTCCATATTCACGAGAAGCTCTTTCTCAACATCGGACACAAGTCGCGCTTTCATTTCATCAATGCGTGTTTGCGTCTCCGCGAGCAATTGCTCCCGCTCTTTCTTGGCCTGCTGAAGCACTTCTTTTGCGCGTGCTTCAGATTGACGCTTTGTCCCTTCAAGCTCGAGACGCATATGCTTCATGATTTCTTCGGATTCCGCTTTGCGTTTATTCATTTCTGTTTCGAAATCTTTTTTCAAGCGCTCCGCCTCTTCAAGATTGGACTTGATATTTCCCGAACGCTCATCAAGCACCTTCAGCAGGGGCTTATAGAGAAATTTCGTAAGAATAAGGG
>CBDULO010000125.1:0-2659 GCA_965368095.1 uncultured bacterium
AGCATGCCCTCCGCAGGAAAATCAGTCGGTTTTTTTCCTCCCTCTCTTCCCCGTGTCAGATAAGCGGTTCAATTCATCTTGAAATGTCTTTACATCTTCAAAACTACGATAGACTGAGGCAAATCTGATATACGCAACTTTATCGAACCCTTCCAATTCACGCATCACAATTTCCCCCACGTCCGATGTCGTGACCTCGCTTGACTTCAATCTCTGTATGCCTCGCTCAATGGCGTGGATGAGCGCCCTGACGTCGGCTTCCGTATGAGAGCGCTTTTCGAGTGCGCGGCGGAGGCCGCGTTCCAACTTTTCGCGCGCGTACATTTCTTTTGAACCGGTGCGTTTTACAATTCGTATATCTAAAATTTCGATTTCTTCGTATGTTGAAAAACGATATTCGCAAGATTCGCACTCTCTGCGGCGGCGAACCGATGTTCCGTCGGGAGAAAGACGTGAGTCGACCACGCGCGTATCTTCAAAGCCGCAAACCGGGCAATGCATATTACATCATCTTCTTTCGAATGAAGGCCGGGATATCAAGTCCGTCATCGTCAGCATTCCCTTTCTTTGACGGAACCTTGAGCGGTTTCTTTTCTTTAATTTTATTTATACCGGCATATTGCGGCTTCACAACATGCGGTTGATTTGATGAAGGAGGAGGCGCCGGCTCTTCCTCTTTTTCTAACTCGGGTGCCTCTCGCGCAGGTTCCGGCTCCGGAGCAGCCTCCTCTCTTTCGCGCGGCGGTTTTGAAAAAACGGTCGGACGGGATGGCTTAAATGTCATGCGCTCGAGCGGTTCCGGAACGGTCGCCGGCGTTGAAACAGGAGCGGGGTTCACGCTCGGTGAAGAAAGGGTGCCCGATGACAGAATGGATTTATGCGATGAAGACAGTCTCGGCTCAAACCCCGTTGCAATGACCGTGACCTTTACTTCATCCTTCATACTCTCATCAATGATGGCTCCAAAAATGACCTTGGCCTGCGGATCGGTTGATTCGGTAATCACCTTTGCCGCTTCGGACACTTCGTACATACCGAGATTTGAACCGCCCGTGATGGTAAAGAGAATGCCCTTTGCTCCATCGATTGAAACTTCCAGGAGCGGTGAAGCGATGGCCGCTTTCGCCGCATCCGCCGCGCGATTTTCTCCATGTCCGCGGCCAATACCCATGAGCGCCGATCCACGATCCGCCATGATGGCGCGAACGTCTGCAAAGTCGACATTGATAAGCCCCGGAACGGTAATCAGCTCTGAAATACCCTGCACTCCCTGGCGCAATACATCGTCAACGATTTCAAATGACTCCATGAGCGACGTTTTGCGATCGATGATTTGAAGAATGCGATCATTTGGAATGGTAATGAGCGTATCAACCTGCTCCGCCATCTTGTCGTATGCATCGTCCGCAATGGTACGTCGCTGCGCTCCCTCGAAAGCAAATGGTCTTGTCACGACACCCACGGTGAGCGCGCCAACTTCGCGCGCAACCGAAGCGATATATGGCGCAGCTCCCGAACCCGTTCCACCGCCGAGTCCGCAGGTCACAAATACCATATCCGAACCCTTCAGCATTTCACGAATCTCATTCTGACTTTCTTCGGCTGCTTTCAATCCCATTTCAGGATCCATTCCCGCACCGAGTCCACGCGTAATCGTTTTTCCAATATGTAATTTTTTTTGCGCGAGTGAATGATGCAATGCCTGCACATCCGTATTCATGGCGATGAATTCTACGCCACGAATCTTCGACGCAATCATGCGGTTTGTCGAAGATCCGCCGGAGCCGCCAACACCAACAACTTTGATCTTCGCAAATGTTTCGATATCAGGTTTTACTTGAGCCATATTGAGTACAAAGGATATTCATTTGAGGGGCTAATTGATCAAAAATGTGTTCACTCCTCATTTGATACCACCATACTGATGGGGGGAATTTCGGTCAAGAGAAAATTTCACCATTTACCTCGCTACCAGCATCGCGCTACTCATATGACCGGAACCCTGACTTCGCCGATGAATTGTGAACTCAGGAATTCTATTCCTTCAAACACCACAATCCCTTCTTCGGCTCGCCAGAGTCCGTCATGTTCCGTTGCTCGTGAGGCTGCTCGTTAAACGGTTTCAATTTTTGACAATAACCACAAAATGTATGGAAATTAAAAAATGTCTTTCGATTTTTTCATTGAAAACAACATAAGGAAAAGCACGAGGCGCCGCCCGTGCTTTGTTTTTACTGATACCAACCGGCGATTTATGGAATGAAAGATTTGAAAATACGCTTTATTGGCGAACCGATTTTCTTCGCAAAATCTTTTCCAAGACCGCCCCCTCCGCTCCAGCCAATATCATCTCCTTTTTCAGATTCAAATCCCCAAAGCATAGCTCCAATCGCTGTCGAGAAAGATGGATCTTGAGCAACTTCTCCAAGCGGAGTCGCAAGATCAGGAACACCGGAGACAGCCACCGGCAGTCTTAGGGTGGATTTAGCGACTTCTGCCATCCCATGAAGCTTTGCTCCGCTTCCGGTTAATACGGCTCCCGCCGGCAATAAACCGCTTCTCTCAATTTTCTCCAGCTCTTCCTCGACCTTTTCGAATAATTCTTCGACGCGAGCATATGCGATATCTGACATAAATCTCGGCGAAACAAGCTCGCTTT
>CBDULO010000126.1:0-2653 GCA_965368095.1 uncultured bacterium
ATGAAAAACACCGTGAGACCGATCATGATGGCAATCCACGTTTTTTTCGCCGCTAATTCCAACTTCTTCCCTTTGGATACAGGCAAGCCGAGGGCAGCGTGAGGGCTGGTCAAACTGATGGCAAATGAACGTGACATATTGATTTAGGTATGAGATTTAATTTTTTTATTTTTTGATCGCGGCGCGGAGTTTTGCGCTTCTCGCACGAGGATTTTCCCGTAATTCATCTTCCGTGGCCGTAAGAGGCTTCTTATGAAGCGCTTCCCACTCTTCTGTGCGCGTAAATGCAAGCTTCACAATGCGGTCCTCAATTGAATGAAATGAGATAATTACCAGACGACCATCTTTTTTCAGCGTTTTATGGGCGGAAGCAATCGCCTGTTTCAGTGCCTGCACTTCATCGTTCACGACAATGCGCAATGCTTGAAAGGTTCGTGTTGCCGGATGAATCCGACCTTGTTCATAATTTCCCGGCGTTGCCGCTTGTACGATAGAGGCCAGTTCAAGCGTGCGAATGATTCTTGCCGACTTCCGTGCCAGCGCAATCTTCTGCGCAATGCGTCGAGCAAACTTTTCTTCTCCGAAGTTTCGAATAAGTTTTTCCAAATCATCCTGTGACCAGGAATTGACGATTTCCGCCGCGGTCAGCCCGTCATCATTTGATTTCGGACCAAAGCGCATATCGAGAGGCCCATCCTGTTTGAAGGAAAGTCCCAGCCTCGGATCATCCAGTTCATCGCTTGAATATCCGAGATCGAGGAAAATTCCATCGAGCGGAGTCATTTCATGCGCTTCTGCTGCTCGATCCAGCCATCGAAAATTCTCCTCCGCCGCAATGAATCGATCGCCGTAATCAGCCAGTGATTCACGCACATTTTCGAGCGCTTTCCGATTCACGTCGAGGGAAATGACTTTTCCGTCAGGAGCGGAACGATCAAGCATTTCTCTTGTATGTCCGCCGCCTCCGAGCGTTCCGTCGAGATATTTCCCGCCGGGCTTTACATTCAGCAATTCCATCGCTTCTTCGAGCAAGACGGATTTGTGTTTTGTGGCTTGTGACTTAGAGAGATTCATAAAGGTTGAAATTGGATGAGATACGAAGGGTTGAAGTTCAGTCGGCAGCGGAGGCGTAGATACGCTACGTTGAGCATGCCGGTGAACAAAAACCCGAGTAGCTCGCCGATTTCAGACTTTAGACGCCTAAGTCGGTTAAGCGTTCGGCTATAGCATTTCCATCTTTCTCGGTTTGCGCCGCATATTTCTCCCAAGCTTCTTCATCCCATAACTCAAGTCGGTTATAGAGACCCGCGACGACAACTTTCTTATTGAGAGAGGCGTAACCGCGAAGATACTCGGGGACATTGATGCGTCCGCTTTTATCGAGCTCCACCTCCATGGCACCGGCAAGCATCAAACGCGCAAAAGCACGTGTATCTGCCTGTCCGAATGGAAGATTGGAAAGTTTTTCGGCGAGCTTTTCCCACTCGCGCTTCGGGTAAAGGAACAATGATCGATCAAGGCCTCGCGTCACCACTCCTCCTTCAGACAAAGCAGCGCGAAACTTGACCGGAACAGACATCCGGCCTTTTTCATCTAATGAATGATGATATTCGCCAATGAACATATGAGCGGATGTTATGACCTGAAGATTTCCCACTTCATGCCACTATAACCCATTTTACTCCACTTATCCCCTTCTTACAAACAAGGGTGATAAATAAAAAATCCGCTGTTATTAGCGGATTTTATGTTCTTCTTCTGTTCCTATGTGGACAACCTAATTTCCCACTTTGAAGCTATTTCAGATCAGATCTCTCAATGACCCATCGAAGCAGCTCGTCATTAGCCTGCGGTGAGCTTTGAAACTTATAGTTAGCGTCTTCTCCAAAAATCTCATAGCCAACCCAACCGCCTTCACAATGCTCCCCCTGGAATTTTACAGCTGTGTATTCACCAACCGTCACGATCTCAGGCAAGGGGTTCTGTTCGCTTCTGCAATTCGTCGTCACATACCCTTCATCTGCTAACGCAGCTTCCTGTGAACGTTTCGCCGCTTTCGTAAATAATCCCTCCCGAAAAGCACTATGCAGCTCACTCAAAAACAGTGGGCCAAATGAGATTTGCCCATCTTTCTCATCATGAGACGTAACCATATATGTATCGTCACCCCACTCATCATGGTACGGAATCACGAGAATTCCACCATTCACACTTACGTTTCGGACTTTGGCCGTACTCAAATTTAAATCATAATTCCAATTGAGCTCTCTAGGAAGAAGAACCTCAAGCATTTCATTGGCAGCGAACAATGTGAGTTCAGTCCGCGTCGAAACCTCCTCCATCATCATTTTATCCTCCTCCATCTTGTCACTCATCTCCTCCATCTTCATCATGGCATCATCCATCATATCGGATGCTTCCATCATAGATTCCGACATTGTGTCTAATTTCTCTGTAACCATTGCCAGTTCACGACCTTGTAAAAAGATCGCTGTTCCCAGCGCAATAATAGCAATTGCAAATAAAGCAATCACGCCATTTTGTATCATTTCTTTATTCATATGTATTTATGTGTATTTTTGAGTCAAACAACTTCATTTTTTATTATTCCCTCATACTTCGGATAACCAGATCTAACGCTTCAGCATACGAA
>CBDULO010000127.1:0-2598 GCA_965368095.1 uncultured bacterium
CTTCGATTGGAATCAATTTGTTTATACATTGCTATGAAAGAACGCTCGTTTCCGAGCGCCCGTTTCTTTTCTCTTAGAACTTCACTTCCGGAGCCGCGCGCTCAGCTTCATTTTCGACTTCGAAGAATTCGTAATTCTTAAAGCCCAGCATGCCGCCAATCATATTTGTTGGAAATACCTGAAGCTTGGTGTTGAAATCACGAACATTTCCATTATAGAAGCGTCGCGATGCTTGAATTTTGTTTTCCGTGTCAGAAAGTTCGTCCTGAAGCTTGGCGAAATTCGCATTTGCCTTCAGCTCCGGATATGCCTCAACAACGGCGAAAAGCGACTTCAGCGTGCTTGAAAGCATATTTTCCGCCTCAGCCTTATCATGCGGACTTTCTGCGCTCATGGCTTTTGAACGAGCTTCCGTGACTTTTTGGAAGACACCCGATTCATGAGACGCGTATCCCTTTACCGTATTTACGAGATTTGGGATGAGATCGTAACGGCGTTTGAGCTGGACGTCGATGTCCGACCAGGCCTCATCCGTGCGATTTCTAAGGGTAATAAGCCCATTATAGGTCATGACGAACCATGCCCCGAGCACAACCACCAACCCAAGAAGAATCCAAACTATGGTCATATAAAATAAGTTTATTTTTATTACCTAAAATCTAGCTATTTTTAGCAAAGGAGTCAACTAAACGGCGGTTTACTCATTTCGGAGGAAGGGCTAAGATAAAATTCATGAAACCCTCCATTTTTAAGGCCTATGACATTCGGGGCTTGAGTCCCGGTGAAATCAGCGCGCAAGATGCGAAGAAAATCGGTCAAAGCATTGCCGCTGAATTCAAACCCAAGCATGTGGTTGTCGGAAAAGACATGCGCATTACGTCGGATGAGCTGGAGCGAGAACTTGTGGAGGGATTTTTGAGCCAAGGCGTGCATGTGACGCGCATTGGACTTTGTTCCACGCCGCTTTTTAATTTTGCGATTGGATCGTCAAATGGAAAGTATGATTTGGGCGTCATGGTAACCGCCTCTCATAATCCGGCTGCGTATAATGGATTTAAGATTACACTTGGCGATAATATCCCGGTGGGGAAAGGGTCGGGCATGGAAGAAATTCGCGCGAGAGCAATTTCCGTTCAGAAAATCCCTGCCGGGGATACGCGTGGGGATTCGGATAAAGATAATACGGTTTTACAGCGATACTTGGACCATGTTTTTGCGTCCGCGGAGCTGGAGGAGGATTTGAAGAATATTCGCATCGCTGTCGATGCTGGAAATGGAATGAATGGCATGATCTTGCCGGAACTTCAAACACGACTTGAAGGCGTGGAGATATTTGATCTCTACTGGGATCTGGATGGAAGTTTCCCGAATCATGAAGCGAATCCGATTAAACAAGAAACACTGAAAGACTTGCAAGCATCGGTTCTCGAAAATACCTGCGCTTTCGGCGTGGCATTTGATGGCGATGGCGACCGCGTCGGCTTTGTGGATGAAAAGGGCGAGAGCATTCCCGGAGACATTCTTACGGCTTTGTTCGCGCAAGAGTTATTGCAAGGAAAAAAAGGCGCGAAGGTGCTTTATGATTTGCGCTCAAGCTGGTCGGTTCCCGAAGCGATTGAAGAAGTCGGCGGGACAAGCGAGATGACGCGCGTTGGACATGCCTATATCAAAAGAGAGATGAGAGATAAGGGGGCGCTATTCGCCGGGGAACTTTCGATGCATTTTTATTTTCAAGATTTTTGGAATTGTGAATCGGGGGATTTCGCTTTATTACTTTTGATGAAATTGCTCATGCGCGAACAGAAGCCGCTTTCTGAAATTTGGAAACCGCTAAAACGCTACGCTCATTCGGGGGAAATCAATTTCGAAGTTGAAGATGCAAAAGGAATTATCGACACGCTCAAGGAGCAATTTCAAAAGGAGGCGACAGATATCAGCGAAATTGACGGTTTGCGCATGGAATTTCGAACGGACACGGATGAGGATTGGTGGTTTAATGTTCGCCCTTCAAATACCGAGCCATTGTTACGTTTAAATCTGGAAGGAAAAACGGAAGCCGTCATGAAAGCGCGCCGCGAGGAGCTCAGTGAAATAATCAAACTCTCTCAACGGTAAGTGGCTCAATATTGTTATGAGCAAAGAAAGAAAAGCGAGAGCTGGCCATTATGAAATCCAGGGTGAAACGATTGCCAAGTTTGAATTTTTTGATCATGGTTTCAACCCATACAGCCGCTATTTAGACGTTGACAAGGTAGACCTTCTACTTCGAAAACGAACGGGCAAAAAAATTTCGTATATTGAGGTCCAGGTAAAATATGGCCGTCTTTACCTATGTGACAAACCAAGGTTGGCAGCAAAAAATTTTGATTTCACATCCTGGAGATTCTTCAAACTGGACGAATTCAAGCATGTCCACAATAACTTATTTCTTGCGTATGTTTTAGCTCATCCATCAGGATACAGGGGAGATATATTCATCTTTCCTGCCAGAAAATTTGATCCGCTGATCAGCCACGCTATTATTTCGAATACGAAGAAAGGGAAGAAAGCAAAAGTCTATATTGCCCATTCAAGTCAAAATGATAGATGGTACCTGTG
>CBDULO010000128.1:0-2548 GCA_965368095.1 uncultured bacterium
GGGTTATACAACCAAGATGTATTTTTACTCGTTGAAATATCAAGCGGTGTAACCAATTCCATCCGTTCAAGAAAATTCACGTCAGGCTCCTTATCGGCTCGAAAAAAAACTTTTTCTCTCTTGCTTGGAGCCACCGCCAAAAAATACGCGCGCTGCGCAAAAGATGTGCAAATAAAATTCTGAGTATTCACCGTCGCCTTTGTCAGCCAGTGCGTATAATCTTTTCCCGTGACACGCTCAAAATAATGATGAAGCAAAAAGGACTTGAGCCGTCGATGATCATACGGCGTGTCGACCGCATCAAGAAAAAATCCTCGGAACCGATCGCGCTCATCCTCGGTCAATCCCTTCATGCGCTTGAACCCAAGCTCATATGACCCGGGGCGGTTCAAATAGGTTTCAAGGCGATGAATCTCAATGCCGGTTTCACTCGCTTCCACGATAAGCACCGACGGAGGGAATGCGCTGATCCGTGAAATATGAAAAACAAGCCCGACATGTGTCCAATAGGATTTCGTGGCATTGCCAATCACGTATCGAAGCAGACCCTTCCTTCGTTTAAACATGACGATGTCCCCAATGCGAA
The DNA here is from genome assembly GCA_965368095.1 of uncultured bacterium. GTDB lineage: Bacteria > Patescibacteriota > Patescibacteriia > 2-12-FULL-60-25 > 2-12-FULL-60-25 > 21-14-all-47-17. The sequence goes on from CBDULO010000128.1 coordinate 587, forward strand.
GATGCTTCACCGTTTCCTCAACCGTATCGAAACGCGCCTTCATCATATTTACGGATGCTTATTATATATCCAGTCACAATTCACACTCTGCGCGATATCTGCCGGCGAAGTAATATCTTGCAGCTGAATGGGCGTATATCCCACATTTCGAAAAATCACGCGTGAACGATCTTTCCATTCCACCGCCTCATAAAATGCTTTTTGCACCAAGCCGGAACAGGAAAATCTTTGCCGCTGCAAAATCCATTCGCGCAAATTCTTCGAAAGCAGCCCGATAAATAATTTTATTGAAACCAGCGGATAATACGGCGTATCGATATTTGTCAGAACAAAAGCGCGGACGCGCCGCCGCTGCGGTTTCTTTAACCAAGAAAAACGCTTAATTCCAATATCATACTTATCCGGTTCCAATAAATATTTTTCCAGACGATGAATCTCCGCCCCATGATGAATCGACTTCGTCAAACTATATTGAATGGATTCAATAATAATATCGGACGCATATCCCTGTTTAGAGCTTCGAGTAAAAATAACAAGTCCTGAATGATCCCAGTAACTTTTTGTCAGCGCACGCAATAAGATACGCGCCAATCCTCCTTTTTTATGCCGAACAAGAATAATATCTCCCGTCAATAATGAAGGAAGCTTTCCATGAATTCTTTCGATGGGATAAAGAGCGGCTTTCTCGGATTGCTCAAGACGGCCTTTCACCGTACCGTATGCTCTTTTCGTTTGAGACGTATCTGTCATGCTAAAATAATGTACATATGAATTCGACGGACTTTCAACTGGACCGGCATCTCTGCTTCAAGAATGTCAGCGCGGCTCTCGCAAGGCAATTCGGAATGAAAAAATCCGAACTGGAAGGCGAGGAATTCTATACCATGGTAACACAGCCATGCGCTCCGAACTTTCTGGAGGCGGCGCTTGACGCATTCCGCGGCATCCCCGTCAGAAAACTTCGTATCGAAATTGTACAGAAGCAACGCAAAAAAATCGATATTGAACTGTCGCTTATCCCCATCGAAACGGATGTGGTTGAAGCCGTGAAGGGTATTCGCGGCAATATGCGCTTCTTGAAACAGCGCGTCGTATGCTGACTCAGGAAAGATTCTTTCTCCCCCACTTCATCGCCCGCGCCAGCCAAATCACTTCCTGCAGAAATCCATCGGTGAATCCTTGAAACTTTTTATCTGTCGGTTTTCCTGTTTTTGTAAACGCCTCTTCCACAAAAAAGACATTCAAATCTTTTTTCGGCATCACCATGCCCAGCGCCTTCACGACCTGTGCCAAATGCTCGATGACGCGCGCACCGCCAAACGGGCCTTTTGAAACACCGACAATGCCACAGGCCTTATGATTATATTCTCCATACTGAAGATCAAGCACCTCTTTTAACGTCCCCGGATATCCATGATTATATTCAGGCGAGACAATAATAAGTCCATCGGCGTTCCTAATATTTTCCGCATATGCCGGATATTTTTCAGCAATCGCCGGACCATAATCCTCGCGGCTCAAGGCCATATCGCTCGGATCTATCAGAACCGTTTTAATGCCTTCGATCTTTTCCAACCTGGAAAGAACGTAATTCGCCACTTTCTTGCTTTGATTTTCCTTTCTTACCGTACCGAGCAAGACCGGAATAAATAATGTGCTTTTTTTCATACAAAGAGTGTACCTCGCTTTCACCGGAATAAAAAATAATTCCCCGACGAGCGGGGAATATATTTACATGTCTGAATCGTCGTCCTCTTCATCAGAATCATCATCTGACTCCTCGGAGTCATCTGAATCCTCATCTGAATCGCTCTCATCGGAGTCGTCGTCAGCGTCATCTGACATATCGTCTCCTTCCATCATTTCGTCATCCTGACCCATGATTTCTTCGAACAACATAGTATAAAAACTAAGAATTATTAATGTCTGTTAAGTCAGACGGAAGTAGCATAGCGCCACTTG
>CBDULO010000129.1:0-2537 GCA_965368095.1 uncultured bacterium
GGAGAACTTATAGTGGGACAATGGTTCCGCCGAGTACATGAAATTTTACTGAAAATACTCCGGTGTCTACGATATGTTTTACGGCCGGAGAGTAGGCGACAATACAAGTGGTTTTTCCATCCCTTTGCGGATCGCGGCAAATTCCACAGGGATTTTGGTCCGACCACTGATGACAGGTATCGCATGTCCGCACATGTTCGGATAATTCCAAAAGCGCTTTTGCGAAGCGTTGAATCTGATCCTTTGGCTGGCCGATGAGCCAATAGGCAAAACGGGAAGCGGCGCGCGGACCGATTCCCGGTAATTGATCGAATGCGGAGATCACTCTTTGAATTGGTTCCGGAACATGTTTCATGAAGAAAACCTAATAGCTACAGCTTCCTACCCATTCTTCAGCATATCGCCGAACTCGGAAGCGAGGTCCATTCCGCCGGAATCTTTCAATTTTTTGGTAATGAGATGCTGTACTTTTTTTACGGCATCATTGGTGGCTTCTTTCACCATTTCTTCAAGCTTTGTGCGATTGTCCATCACTTCTTCGTCAATAGAAACCTTCATCACTTCGTGATTTCCATTGATCTGGACTTTTACTTTTCCCCAGCCGGCCGATCCTTCAGCTGATTCGCTTGAAAGCGTGCTTTGAAGATCTTTTGCTTTACTTCGTAAATCCTTTACCTGTTTGAGTTTATTGAACATGTTCATATGGCTCTATCTTGGCTTGTTACGCCCCTTCTGGCAACCCCGGGCGTTCTTGTGCCGCTTCAATGCCTGGCGGCGGTTGAGCGTGCTGCTTCTTCTGTAAATTCTTGAAACTGGCGCGTTGTGCATCAAAAAAGAGGCGGATCATGCCGGTTGGGCCATTTCTATGTTTTGCAATATGAATTTCAGCGGTATTTTTTTCTTCAGGTGAGAGATCTTCGGGACGGTAATTTTTGTCGACGGCTTTTCGATAAATAAACATGACAACATCCGCGTCCTGCTCGATGGCTCCGGATTCACGAAGGTGAGCGAGGCGAGGAATGGCGGGTTTTTGTAATTCCACGGAGCGTGAAAGCTGGGAGAGGGCGAGGACGGGAATATTCAGTTCGCGCGCGATGGATTTCAAACCGCGCGTAATTTCCGCAACTTCTTGCGTACGGTTTTCGCTATTGCGACGGCTTTCCATGAGCTGGAGATAATCAATGACAATCATATCGAGGCCATGCTCCATTTGAAGGCGTCGGGACTTCGCGCGAATTTCCATGATATTGGCATTGGCCGTGTCATCAATATAGATTTTCGCTTCTGAAAGAACACCGAGCGCATGTCCAATGCGAGGGAATTCATCATGCGGACCGCCTTCTTGTAGGCGCCCGGTACGCATGCGCCAAAGATCGACATTTGCCTCGGAGCAAATCATACGATCGACAAGCTGTTCTTTACTCATTTCAAGCGAGAATAATCCTACCGAAGCCTTGCCTTTTACGGCGGCAAATCTCGCGATATCGAGTGCGAGAGCCGTTTTTCCACAAGAAGGACGCGCGGCGAGAATCACAAGATCGGACTTTTGAAGCCCGCTGAGAAGATTATCGAGATCGGTATATCCCGTGCCGACTCCGCGCAATTTCCCTTTTTCACGATGCAATTCATCGATACGTTCAAAAGCGCCGGTCAGCACCTCGTCGATGGGGGTAAAGGTTTTCTTGAGAAATTTATTCGAGACGCTGAAGAGCTTGCTTTCTGCGGCATCAAGCAAGGATTCGACGTCTTCCGCTTCTTCATAGCTCAATGAAGTAATTTCATGAGCGGCTGAAAGAAGGCGCCGTAATGTCGCTTTGTTCTGGATAATCTCGCCATAGTGCACGACATGGCTTGAGGTGGGCACTTCATTGGAGAGGGCGATCAGCTCCGCGCGGCCGCCAATGGCTTCCAAAAGGTTTTTTTCGCTAAGACGGTTTCCGAGGGAGAGAAGATCGATCGGTTCATGGCGGCGGTAAAGGTCGATCATGCACTCATAGACCTTTTTATGCTTGTCGAGATAAAAGTCATCACTGTCGACGCGGTCGACAATTTTGACCATGGCGTCTTTATCAAGGAGGAGGGAGCCGAGGAAAGAGCGCTCGGCTTCGAGGTTTTGCGGTGTGACGCGCTCAAGTTTTGACATGGTTGCATCTTATGTACCTGGCGCGTAGCGCGCAAGGAAAAATGGGAACAGAAGGTGTAAAAACTGTGTGTATACGTTTTACGACGCACGAAAAGGGGAGGGTCGTGCTATAATTCTTCCATGTCATGGAGGATTCGCCCCTTTACAAAAGGCATTCTTCTTGTCACCGGTTCGATTATCGGTGCCGGGATTTTTGGCTTGCCTGCCGCATTCGCTGAAGTTGGTTTTTGGCCAGGGACGATTTTATTTTTCTTTTTGGCGGGAGTCGTAGTCGCGACGCACCTCATGTATACCGAGGTGATTTTATCGACGAAAAAGAAAATGCGTTTAACCGGATACGCGAATGCCGGGCTCGGGAGGTTTGGGTTTAGATTAGCGACGCTAAGCTATCCAT
>CBDULO010000130.1:0-2507 GCA_965368095.1 uncultured bacterium
CTTTTGAGGCGGCGATCCCTTCACCGATCCCGGGCCCGATCGCGCCAAGTCCCATACAGATTCCAGCGGATAAAATCTTTGCTGCTTCTACGTCTAACATATGAATTTTTATGTAGGTTAAGAAAAAAATGCCCAAAAAGTATGGCGCATTTTCGTGAATAAATCAAGTTTTTGCAAAACTAGCTTGCGGAGAGAAGTTTTGCCTCTTTCGCGCTTCCAATCGATCCGGCAATAAACTGAGTAGAAAGGAGAACGAAGACGAATGCCTGGATAAGCCCGGAGAAAATCGAGAGGAAGATAAATGGAATCGGCGCCAAGAATTGCGTGTATATGCTCAGGCCGGCAATGACAGCAACCATCACTTCACCGGCAAAAATATTTCCAAATAAACGCCCGCCGAGGGAAACGACTTTTGCGATCTCGGAAATAATATCGAGGAGCCCAAGAAAGAAATCGAGCATCGCCTGCGCGAACTGACCGAAGCTTCTTGCTTTGAAAATCGGTGCAATTTTAATGAAGCTTCCAATATGATGGAGCGGCGCAATGGAAAAGGCGAGGACATTTGCGAGTCCAACGACAAAGAGCGAGAGCGCGAGAGTCATGGCGAGATCGGAAGTGGGGGAGCGAAGAATATGGGTGTCTCCCGTCACAAGATTGCCGACAAGCGGAATAAGGGAAAATTGATTCGCAATTAAAATGAAGAGGAGGCTTGTCATGAGAAGCGGAAAAAATTTTCTCGCCGTCTTTTTGTCGCCGAAAGCTCCTTCAACCTGCTCCAGCATGAATTCGACGAGGAGCTCAATTCCTGATTGAACTCTTTTTGGGACGAGGCGGAAACGCCTATGCGAGATGAGGCCGATCAATAAAAAGAAGAGCGTAATTGAAAACGCGGCAAGATGCCCATTTGTGATCCCAATAGGTCCGAGAGAGAATAAAATATCGGCGGGAAGTCGAATATCGGTCATAGATTTTCTTCTTTCATCACTTCAATTTCACGCGCCATGTCTTTTTTGATCAGATAGAAAAGCAGAGCTATGGCCGCGGGGAAAGAAAGAATGAATCCAATGATGAATGCGGCCGGCCAGCTCCCGAGTTGCTGATCGATCAAATAGCCCAAGCCCAAAAAGAGGGCGAGGACAAAAATATTCGCAAAAAGAATAATGAATCGGCGGCGCCAAGTAAGAAAATTCATAGATATATGCTCCGCCGATTGTACACACTTTTACGAAAAAAGGAAGGGTTGTGTTTATGGAGTCAGCCAATCCAAGAGATCCCGATCGAGAAGATCTTCAAGTTTGTTCACATCATTCTTGATAGCCGCAATGACGGATAGTTTAATTTCATAAGGAATGATCCGGTTAGATTTTGATGTCGCGTCTTCTTTTTTTCCGCGATTCATTTTGAATATTTTATTTACGAGCCAGTTCACTCCGATCATTTGTAAAAATCTTGTGGCGGCCCTTCCGCCCGGCATATTTTTAATCTTTTTTCTGAACCAATGCAAAATCTGATTAATCCAAAGTATCTTGGTTGCGTTCGCGCTTGTCACATTTACCCGATGCTCGGCCGATGGCGGCCTGAAGGCAGGGTCAACTTCAAGAAAAGAAAAAATTGTCTGCATAAAGTGCACAGGGTCTTTCTTGATATCATCGTATAAAAGAATCTGTATTTGCTCTCGGCCAAAAGTCTGAATATACGGAGCGAGCTGTTGAAAATATTTTACCCGATCCACCGAATCAAGCATCCAGGCATGCATGCTTCCCCTTGGAGCGCCCCGAGATTTTCCAAAGAAATACGCGGAAGCGAGGCAGTCGACGGGATTCCGCAAGCAGACAATCAGCTTTGCATTTGGCGCATGTGTTTTTATGAGTTCGCGCGACTCGTCATATCGAATATATGCCGGAGTAAACTCTCCCCGCAGTCTTTCTCCTTTGCAATGAGAAAAACAGCGATTGAACCACTCGGCTCCTTTAGAAAAATTTTTTCCAAAAAAATACGTCTCCTTGGGACGCGACATACAAATATCAGGATGCTCGGCGAGACAGGTGCTGATCCATGAAGTTGCTGATTTGTTCACGCCTATGCCGATAAAGTCAACGAGGGGCTTCTTATGCATATCGCGAGTCTACATTTTTACGCGAAAAAAGGAAGTCTTATGCGAGCTCCTTTTTTATACGGGCAAGCGCCTCTTCCTTGGTCTTGATGAGGCCTCGATCACGCTCATCTTCAATCAATTTGATCAGTTGACCCATTTTTTTACCCGGTTTTACGCCAAGCGCTTGCAGATCTTCGCCGCGAATAAGCGGTTGTATTGGCTCGGCATCAAGCCCTTGCTTCAAAACCGATTGCGTGAACAATTCCGCCGCTTCATATGGCCCGCTTGCTTCCGGGAGATCGCGGCCTCGAAAATCCGCTTCAGCGACGGCAAGTAAAATGCGCCAAGAAACCGACGCATGTTTTTTGACGAGTTTCCTCACGGCATTATCAAATTTTTCAGGCGATAATTC
>CBDULO010000131.1:0-2492 GCA_965368095.1 uncultured bacterium
AACATATTTATGAAGAATCGTTTACGCACTTTTTTTACCTTTCTCGCTCCAGTATTTGCTCTTGCGCTCATGGGGCAGGGGTGTCTTGGCGGAGGACAGAGCGCCGGCGGGCCTGACGGCGGACTATTCCGCACGTCCGATATGGAGAATTGGTCTCACCTCACTGTTTTGAATCTTGGAAAACAAATTGGCAGTCTCGCGAATGTCGGCATGAATGCGCTTGCGCTTGATCCGCAAGATCCGGGAGCGCTTTATGCGGGAACAGTACAGAATGGAATTTTATATTCTCTTGATGGAGGCGAGTCTTGGAATAATCCGGAAGGACTTTCAAAAGGAAGTGTTGTGGCTATTGCCGTGCATCCGGAAGATAAGTGTATCGTCTACGCGGCAAGGCTCAATCAGATTATGAAGACGGAAAATTGCCACCGCGACTGGGAAGAGGCATTTTTTGATGCAAGAACCGATAAGCGCTTTACCGCCATTGCGATTGACTGGTTCAATCCGAATGTGGTCTATGCGACAACCAATGACGGCGATATCGTGAGATCAAGCAATAATGGAGATACCTGGAATGTCGTGCATCGACTCGATGGCGTTGATCTAAAAAATATTATTGTTGATCCGCATGACTCACGCGTCGTCTATGCGAGTGCATTTGGACAGGGAATATTGAAAACAACCGACGGCGGGCAAAATTGGGAGCAGATTCGCGACTCCTTAACCGAGATCGACTCCAAAACAAGGCGCAGTACTTTGGTTGTTGCCGATCCAAATAATCAAAACCGGATTTACCATGTTTCGGATTACGGCATTTTACGATCCGATGACGCGGGAGCCACATGGCAGGCGCTCACTCTCCCTTCGCCTCCCGACTCCGTGGACATTCTTGCCTTTGCCGTGCATCCAAAAAATCCAAGACAATTGGTCTATGCGACTGAAAGTTCGGTCGTCATCAGTACCGACGGAGGATCGACCTGGACATCAAAGCGTTCACCGACATCGAGGCCGCCGGACACTTTGCTCTATGATCTTTCCGAAGAGCCGCGCCTCTATCTCGCTCCGGGACCGACAAAATAAAAAATGAATGCGTCGAAAGGCGCATTTTTTATATAAAAGCGCGTTCTGTCCGTTGACGCGCGGCTTTGAAAATGGCAAGATCGAGAGCGAAACAAGGAATATATGGCAAATCACATAGACGCACATAAAGAGGATTTTGAAAAAGCCGTCGAACATTTTCACGGCGAGCTTCAAGGCATTCGAACCGGTCGAGCAAATGCCGGTTTTGTCGAGGATATTAAGGTGTCGGTATATGGGCAGGAGATGGCATTGAAATCTATCGCTTCAATTACCGTTCCCGATGCGAAAACCATTCAAATTGAACCATGGGATAAGACAGCGGTGAAAGAAATCGAAAAAGGATTGGTGGAATCGGATATTGGCATGGCGCCGAATACGCAAGGAACGGTGATTCGTTTGGTCATGCCGCCAATGACGGAAGAGAATAGAAAAAATATGGTAAAGCTCCTTGGGCAAAAAGAGGAGCAGGCGCGTATTCAAGTGCGAAATACCCGTGAAAAAATTCGTTCCGCCATTATTGAAGATGAAAAGAATAAGGTGATTGCTGAAGATGAAAAGCACCGCCAGCTGGAAGCGCTGGATAAAGAGGTGGCGGCATGGAATGCGAAGCTCGATGAAATGACAAAAGAAAAAGAGGCGGAGATTTTAAATGTATGAGCATAGACGCTGAGAAGAAAATGGACGCCTTAGTGGCTCTCGCGAAGCGCAGGGCATTTGTTTATCCGGATTCCGATATTTACGGCGGATTTGCAAATGCTTGGGATTTTGGCCCGTATGGCATTGAACTGAAAAACAATATTCGCGATGCGTGGTGGAAGCGTTTTGTGCATGGCATGGACAATATTGTCGGGGTTGAAACGCCTATTATTCAGCATCCGAAAATCTGGGAAGCCTCCGGTCACTTGGATTCATTTCATGACCCGCTGGTTGAATGTAAAAAATGTCACAAGCGTTTTCGCGCCGATCATTTGCTTGAAGCAAAAAGCGCGGAGCCGGGATACGATAAAGAGAAGCCTGCTTCTCTTAAAGAGCTTGAATGTCCGGCATGCGGCGGCGAGCTAACCGAAGAAAAGCATTTTAATTTGATGTTCAAAACATCGGTTGGTGTCACGGAAGACACGGCATCCGATGCATACCTTCGACCCGAAACCGCGGCGGGGATGTTCACGACATGGAAAGATGTGCGCGATACGACAAGGCAGAAAGTTCCATTTGGCATTGCGCAAGTCGGGAAAGCATTTCGAAATGAAATCACGCCCGGCAACTTTATTTTCCGCCTTCGCGAATTCGAACAAATGGAAATCGAATATTTTGTGCACCCGGATCATGCCGCCAAAGCATATGAGATGTGGCTCGATGAATATAAAGCGTGGAATACCGATGTATTGAAGCTTGACCCGTCCAATGTGGAATAT
>CBDULO010000132.1:0-2479 GCA_965368095.1 uncultured bacterium
TCACAACATTGTACTCAACGCCGTCTTCCGACTGGATCCGGCCCGCGATTTGCCTATCGCGATATGAGACAAAAATCGTGTCGTCCTTTGGATCGCATACGATAACCAGGTAATTTTTATGCTGATGAGCAAAATCTTGCACGGTCAGCATTTTGCGCCGGCGAAGCCAGCTTTTTACCTGATCAATCATAGAGATTCGTCTATGGTGCTCGCCAACGACTCGATGGATTGGCTCACGTCAAATCGTTGAACAATTTTAGTATACATCATTTTTTCCTTCAGCAAAACATCCCTATCGACTTTCTCCAAACCCACCTGATTCAACAGGGTTTCGTCGATGCGTTTTATATCATCATTGAATTCCTTGATCATGTCCTGAATCGCGAAGTGTTCATACAAAGCCCGCATCCCTTCAAGCTCTTCGAGACGCTTGATCCAGCCGTCAAAAAGATTGAGTGCTGACTGCTCGTATTCATCTCGGTCAATGCTTCGGAGCTTCTTGATATAGTGTTCAGTTGAAACGCTCATACTTAGGCGGTTATTTCAGAAGCCAGCGCCGGTTCTTCGGGGGGTGCGCCATCCGGTAATTGGGGAAACGCATTAGTCGGGCCAGGCTGTCCGTCCTGTAAACCGCCTTGAGACGGCTGCGGGAGCGGAAGTCCGTTTTGTGCTCTGATCTGTATAGCTTTTCGCGTCATGTTTTCCATCACGACTTCGTTGTGGGCTTCGGAATACGCCACCAGCTTTTGGAACAGCTCAAAATCATCATCAGTGTTATCGGTCGCAAAGTCGAGAATCTTTTGCTGGAATGCCGTAGTTGCGCCTCGGTACATTTTCGGTTCCTTGCCAGCGATGATCTCTTGAATCTTCTCGCTTGCGACGGCAAGAGACTCACGATTACCCTCGTTCTCGGTATCAAGAGCGACGCGGACCTCTTCATCATCAAATCCGCCATTCAAAAGCGTTTGCTCGAGCAGCCATTTGGCGTTTACTGCCTTTGATAGGTTCGGGTCTCCTTGAATAGCAGCAAGCGCCGTCTCTCTTTTCCGCGATTTGATCTCACTGGCTTGCGCCTCGGCCGTGCCTGACTCGATCTTGATATCAATGTTCGGGTTCACTTCCTTTTTACGAAGTAAGTCCCAAACCATACCTTTTTCGCCGATGATCTTTACCGATTCCGGTTTATTGAGATGTTCATAGCAGCCCCAAACAAAACGGCGTGCAATCGCGCCCTGGCATTTCACGTAGGCTTTGTTGTACAGCCCCAGACGATCAGCAACTTGCTGAAGATTGCCTTCATAAATACCGACCTTGTCGTCTTCTGCCTGTCCTTGCGCGGCGGCCGTAACACCGGACTTTTGACCGGTGAAGTTATCAAGCCAGTTCACGAGATCAATCGTTCCTTTGAGTTCAGGGGTTTCAAATTGATATATTCCGCGTTCGATTGCCTGAACAGCGGAGGTGCCGGATTTCACCGCGACAAGGCCGCCCGGGCGATACTCAAGCTCAGCGCCGTTCGGGAACACGTTCGGATCATACGCGCGTTGTCCAAAATTACGCTTCTGACGATTATCAAGCTCTTGATTCGCAAGGACTTTAATTACTTCGGCGATTGGTCGAATATCATCCGCCGGCGCCTTGCTCCAAAAATTGTGCGGGTCGCGGTGCGTTGCCCAAGAAGCCCACCACCAAAGCTCGCTTTTGAATACATCTTTGAGAGGCTCACAACGAATCGCAAGACCTGTTTCGTAGTTCCAAAGCACATAATAACGAACGCCCTCGATCGTTGTACCCTGCTCAATAAATCTCTGCGTTCCCTCGCCCTTGAAATTGTACTCGGTGTTGCTGAGGCCGAGCGCATTCGCCCTATTGGCCTTGTTGTTCATAAGGTTGTCATTGTCGACAACAACATTTTCGGCCATGCCGTTAATCAAGAGCTGAACAGTTTGTCTGTTGTAAATGCCTTTGTTTGCGCCATCAATGAGCTCGCTCTTGCTTTTGAAAATATTATCTTCGCCTAGATATAGAGCATTTTCGAGCTCACCGCCGCCTGCCGGATCGACAAAGAAGTCGTACACGTCGGTCACTTTGATCTTGTAGGAGAACTTTGGATCGCTTTCGGCCCAAGTTTTGAAAATGGCGCGACCGTACATCGAGGCAAGCTTTTTGCCGTCCAAATCTTTTGATGAAAAATCATTGTCGTCGAGAGTCGTGAGCCTGTCCCATAAGCTCTGGAGCTTCATCGCCGCACGGAAATCAGCCTCTTCGGTATGCTTGAACCTGACAATGGGAGATTCGTCGATCTTGGATTGTAAGGTCTCAATAAAGCCGGACATAACCGGCATCGGAACATTAAAACGATTCTTCAGGACTTTTTTGACGCGCCCGTAATACAGATCCTCAGTGGTCTGCCAGTCTTTCACTCGACCTTGCCGGTACTGGATCGCGCTTTCGTACTCGCGCCGGCACTGTCTGACGA
>CBDULO010000133.1:0-2466 GCA_965368095.1 uncultured bacterium
CAAGTCATCGACTTGCGAACCCTGGCAGATGACCGAACGCGTCACAACCGAACTCGTGTTCATGAAAACTTGAGCTTCGATGAGCGAAGGGCCAACCACCTTTCCGCTCCAGCGGACGCGGACCCGTTCGCCAAGCCACAGCGGAGAGGACAGGAAAGACGTCGAGTCGAGATTACGACTCTCACCGCCACGAAAGTAATCGCAACCGATGGTCCCCAGCTTCGGATGTTCGGCGGTATTTCGACGAGCATTTAGCCTCATGCCAGGCATGGGCTCCCGAATCGGTCCATGAACCTTTTCGGTAAGCTCTTTGACAAGCTGGTCGCGCTTTTTATCAAACAACCTTTTGCTCGCCTCCGTGTCGACTTCGCAGGTGCCGTCCTTCAACGGATACCAGAGACCGAAAATGCTTTCCATGTCACGAAGGAAAATTTCCGTCACAGGATGAAGCTCGCAGATAAGGTCATTCAGCTTCGGCAGTTCCACGCACCCTCCCTTTTTCAAAGACCGCACACGCAGTGAACCAAGAATGCGGGAAGGATTCAAGTAGCAAAAGACGGCCCCATTCGAGGGCCGCCCAGACCGCCTAAGCGGTGTAGATGGAGAGAATTACTTTCGCCAACCGTTCCGGATCATGCCGAAGAAAGCTTCGCCTGACCGGATCAGCTTTTACAGGCTTGGCAATGGCATCAGCGAGTAACGGCCTCCGAATCACCTCATGATTCGAGCAGGTCAAGTCGTCTACGACAAGCGGGCTTTTCGCGAGCTCCGCATAGCGCCGGACAATTTCCGGAGAAGGCAATGCATTGTTCACGATGACCGCATCGAGCACCCCTTCGCCCAGAACAGATTCAAGCGCCTGACAGAATCGACTTGCCGGATACCCTTCGGTTTCACCCGTTTTGGTCGTGAGATTCATAATGAAAACAACCTTGCCGGAAGCTTCACGAATTGCTTCCACGATCCCCTCTACAAGGAGAACCGGGATAATACTCGTATAGAGATCCCCCGGGCCAAGCACAATGATATCGGCTTCGCGAATCGCTTCCAGGGCTTCCGGATTCGCTTTTACCGAAGGCTCGAGCCAGCATTCACGAATTGGCGCACGGGGCCCATTCGGCACATCAATCGCATGCTCACCCTCGATGACCTTTCCGTCTTCAAGCTCTGCATAGAGATGCGTCGGATATGCGGAAACGGGAACGACGCGCCCCTTCACGCGCAGAATGTCATGCACGGCATCGATGGCCTTGATCGGATCATTCTCAAAAACCTGCTGGAGACCGAGCAAGAACAGATTCCCCATCGAATGACCGGAGAGCCATCCGTCACCATGGATACGATGAGAGAAAAGCTGGCGCATCACGGGAGATGTTTCCGCAAGCGCAATCAATCCTTTCACGATATCACCCGCCGGCAACATGCCATGCTCATCTCGAAGGATGCCGCTTGAACCGCCATTGTCCGCGATGGAAACAATCGCCACAAGCTGAACGCGAAAATGCTTCAATCCTTTCAGAACGGCAAGAATGCCGGTGCCGCCGCCAAGAACAACGATCCTCGGTGTAGGTACGCTCAAAATATTCTCCCCTATTAAAGAACGGATGGATATTTAACCTAAAAATACACTTGCGGTCAATCGCGCAATGATCGGATTTGCGACAAGAAATACGCCTTGATAAGTTGTTTTTGTACCCTCATCGTTCTTTTGAAAGGAGAAGCAGCCATGGTACAAGCTGTATTTCATTCGCTCCTTTCAGAAGAGGAGCTTACCTGGTTCGCGGCGGCCAAAAAGCGCCTCGAATTGAAAGATCTTAAGCGGTACAACATCTATCAACCGATGTTCTATCGCACCGACGTGTACATTCACAGCATTCGTGTCGCTCTGCTCGTTCTCGAACTGGCCGAGCTTCTGGAAGACGTGCTGAAATTCGATCATCATAAAGCGTTGCTTATGGCACTCATTCATGATGATCCGGAAATCATCACGGGCGATTTTCAATCCGGCAAAAAAGCCAAGATGTCTAATGAAGAGCTGAAAGCTCTCAAGGATACTGAGGAAGCTGCGATTCCAGAGGTTGCAAAGTTCGCTCCAGAATGGATCGGGCAGTACAGATACATCCACCTTCTTCAAGAGGCAGCGGCGAAGAAATCGACCGAGGCGAGGATTGTCGATATCTGCGATAAGATCGACGGAAATGGCGAAGGCTTCCACGAAGTTTTTGCCGGGAACAAACGGTTCGTAAACCAAGTCAATACTGCGGATTATGGCCCAATCCCCACGCCGCCTGCGTCCTATCAGAAATTCTTTCAGGAACTTCCTGAGCGACATCCGTCACTGAGACATATCATTCTCATGCGACTTACCTTTTTATTTTTCCCGGAAGGGAATTGGAAGGAGCTCGTTGAGAACAAATGGCCGCATACCGAGGGCAGTCTCCGAGCCTCATCCGGACTCCCCATCTA
>CBDULO010000134.1:0-2420 GCA_965368095.1 uncultured bacterium
CATTGAAGGAAGCGATCGACCCAATGAAAGCGCATGAATATGACGCGATTCTTCTCGGTGGAAGCGGCGGCTACTGTGTCACGGAAAAAAACATTGAAAATATGCCGCTTGTACATGAGCTTTGCCGCGCCGCTCACAAAGCGCGGATTCCCTCGCTCGGCATTTGCTTTGGCGCGCATGTCATGACCGAAGCGTTCGGCGGGGCCGTTGAGCACTGGCCGGACAAGCAAGAAACCGGTTCATACGAGGTCTTATTGAATGAGCATGCAAATAACGATCCCATTTTTTCATCTATTCCTCCGAAGTATTGGGCGCAAATGGGGCATAAAGATTTCATCACCAAACTCCCGCCGGGCGCCGTGCATCTCGCTTATAGTGAACGCGCCGCCTATCAGGCTTGGACATTTCCGGACGATCCGACCTATGCGATTCAGTTTCATCCCGAGCTTACGAAAGACGGACTGACGACGCGCGTCATGTATTACTTGAATCAATATATTGGCGATGATGAGGGGGCGCTTCAGGAAATCATTGACCGGTCGAAATCCAGCGATGATGCGACGCGCGTCCTCACGAACTTCATGAATTTTGTCGAGCAACATAGAGCATTGCGCGTCAAAGCCGGGCTGGCATAGCCCCTTGGCAAAATCAAAAAGACATGCTACTTTCACGTCGCTAACTCATGACGAGTATTTGGGCGCCAGCCTGAATGCCACGCATATCCGGCGGATTCCGGTCTTGAGACGATTGTGAAAACGATCACTTGAGGCCGAAAGACGCCGACGAGTCACTATGATGACACCTGATAAAAAGAAACGCATCATTGAGAAATTCAAGATGCATGCAACCGATACCGGTTCACCGCAAGTTCAGATCGCTATCCTCACCGCTGAGGTGAAAGATCTCACCGATCACTTACGATCACATAAGAAAGACTTCTCATCCCGTCGCGGGTTGATCAAAAAAGTCAGCGAGCGACGTCGCCTCATGAAATACTTGAAGCGCGAAGATCAGAAAGCCTACGACGACTTGATGGCAAAACTGAAGATGTAAAAAACAGCCCAATCGGGCTGTTTTTTTATCTTAGCTCCTCACGAATCTCCATCCAGATTTTTCCCATCACATTCTTTCCCGATCCGTCCTCTCCAGTTCCCCAAAAGAAATCGAGCGGATGATTCTTCTCAATGACCTTGTTGTCAGTTGATCGCAAAGCATTCAATACATCTTCATGCTGAAGGACTTTTGCTTTCATAATCTCCTTCATCACTTTAACCTTTTCCTCCTCCCAATCGCTTCTTCGTCCCTCTTTGACTTGCGCCCACTCCCTCGCCAAATAAGCGCTCGGAGCTAATCGTATCTTCTCTTTCATCTGAGAATCACTGAATTTTGCTACCTGATAGGCATGTTCCGCCGTCATATAATCAACCTCTTCAAAACTTACTTTGTGCGCAGAAAAATTTGAGAGTAAATAATACTCTCCCTCGTAAAACCTGATCGTGCTTTCAGACATACTAGAGCTAGCTTATAAAAGGATCTCAATCATGGATAGTAGACAAATCTTCTTAACCTGCTAAAGTCGATTCACTGTTCATTCTTTATATAATTTAACTTCGTTCTCTCACTTTTTCATTTTCGAGAGACGATCACACTATTTCTATGATTCAAAGACCAGATCAGCGCGTTGCCGTTTTTATTGATGCGCAAAACCTTTATCACAGCGCAAAACACGTGCATAGCGCGCATGTAAATTTCTCTTCGCTTGTTGAAGCGGCCGTTGGAAGCCGCCAAGTGATTCGAGCCATCGCCTATGTGGCGAAATCAAAAACCGGCGAGGAAAATGCTTTTTTCGAAGCCATGCTTCAAAGCGGTATCGAATTGAAAATTAAAGACGTCCAAGAATTTGCGAGCGGAGCAAAAAAAGCGGACTGGGATGTCGGTATGGCCGTCGATGCCATTTCTCTCTCAACAAAAGTCGACGCAGTCGTTCTCGCGACAGGCGATGGAGACTTCGTCCCGCTTGTCGAATACCTAAAAGGACATGGCGTCATGTGTGAAGTCGCCGCCTTTTCCGAAAGTACAAACCAGCGCCTCCGCGAAGTATGCGACGCTTTCATGGATCTCTCGGAAGAGCCCGAAACCTTCCTTATGGGAGGAAAACCAAAGCGCAAACGCGCGAGCACAACGAAAAAAACGACCAAAACCACAAAGAAGTCTTCAAAAGAAGATGATAGTGGAGAAGAGCGAAAAATCCGCATCACATTTTAATTTAAGAAACCCTGTTGATCTCATGCCTGATTTAGGCTAGGTTTTGTGTACCTTATTAATTATATTCGCCCTGGAACGTCGGTAATGCCGAAACGAAAAACGGCACACTCCGTTCCCGGGTGAAACAACCCATTATGAAAAAACAAAAAGAATAT
>CBDULO010000135.1:0-2412 GCA_965368095.1 uncultured bacterium
ATGGCGTTGCGGGTCGGGTACTGCTCACCTTTCATGAAATGTTTCCACGGGCGCCGATCTTCACCCTTTTTCATTTGCCCGGCCGCATGCATAAAGGCATTGCCCATGCTGACATTCGGCCAACATCGCTGAATAGACTCCCCTTCGCAAAATCAAAATACCAATGGTATCTCCCCCTGATGGCGGAAGCGGTGGAGCGCATTGACCTCAGCGGATACGATCTTGTCCTCTCCTCATGCTCGAGCTTCGCAAAGGGCGTCATCGCAGATCCGAATAGTCTTCATATCTGTTATTTACACACCCCCACACGCTTTCTCTGGCAAGAGCGTATCGGATATGTAGAGGGCCTGCCCCAGCCCGGCTTTGTAAAGCGTTTTATTCCCAGATATTTGCATACCCTGCGTACCTGGGACCGCATAGCCGCCGACCGGCCCGACATCATCGTCACCAATAGCCGTATTTCAAAATCACGGATCAAGCGCTTTTATCAGCGAAACTCGGAAGTATTGGAACCGCCGGTTGAAATTGAGCGCATCCCCCTCTCCACCAAGCCCGGAAGCTACTGGCTCACGGGCGGACGCCTCGTTCCCTATAAGCGGTTTGATCTCGTCGTACGCGCATTCGCGAAGCTGAATCTCCCACTGAAAATTTTTGGAGACGGTCCAGAGATGAAGAAATTGAAAAAAATGGCCGGAACGAAAACGGAATTCCTCGGCCACATTCCCGAACATACAAAAATCGAACTCTTCCAAAATGCTATCGCCTTCCTTCACCCGCAATTGGAAGATTTCGGCATTACGGCGGTAGAGGCAATGGCTGCCGGAAGACCCATTATTGCTTTTGGGAAAGGAGGCGCCGCGGAAACCGTTCTCGATGGCGTCACCGGGCAATTTTTTGAAGTACAGTGCTGGGAAGATATCGGGAACGCCGCCATTCGATTCGATCCGGGCCGCTATGACCCCCGACGCATTCGCGCTCACGCTGAACGCTTTTCCAAAACACGGTTCAAGGAACGCATGAAGGAATTGATAGATGAGAAGCTGCTCGGTGTATGAAACTCTTGATTGACGCTCGTCCGCTTGTAGACCCTCATTCCGGCGGCGTGCGGCGAGTTGGGGTCGGATTGGTTCAAGCAATTTGCCACCTGGCCAAAAATGATGAAATCACCCTTCTCACAACGGGTCTCGAAAAAAAGGAGATCCCCTTCCCCCTCCCGCAAAATACAAAACAGCTTCATATCAAGTGGCCGAATAAGATTTTGAGCGCCGCCACGCTTTTCGGAGCATCCATAGAAATATTTTTTTCCGAAAAATATGACGCGATCTTTTTTCCGAATCTTGGATTTACAGGACCGCTTAAAACACCCTATTCCATCCTCCTGCACGACCTCTCCTTTCTCATCGAACCGGCATGGTTTTCTCAAAAAGACCGGCTCTGGCATAAAGCGGTGAAACCGAAGACATTCATAAAAAATGCCGCATGCCTTTTTACGGTTTCCGAACAGACAAAAACCGATCTCAAAAATCTCATGGGAGAAATCAAAAATACGCAAACGATCCCAGTAGCTATTCATACCCTTCCGCAAGCAGACAGCCATGTATCAGACACGCCGTATTTTTTTGCATTTGGTTCAAACGACAAAAGAAAGAATACGCCATGCGTGATTGAAGCCATGGAAGAACTGATAAAAGAATTTGATATCAATCTTCTCGTGACCGGATCAAATACTTGGGACAAGCCTTTTGTGCAAGCGCTTGGACGAATAAATGATCGTGAACTCGCGGCCTATATCAAAGGAGCAAAAGCTCTCCTCTATCCAAGCTGGTATGAAGGATTCGGCCTCCCCATTCACGAAGCGGCCGCACTCGGTACGCCGGTGCTCGCGTCGATCGCGGGGGCGCTTCCGGAAACGGCTCCGCCCGGCACGCGATTTATTCAGCCGGAAAAACCCCACCTCTGGATGACGGCGATGAAATCTGTTTTAGCGTCTCCGCCAAAGAGGGCAAGGGTGCTTTCCGAACCGTCATGGGATCAAGCTGCGCAATATATACTCCGGCACTTTACCGCCGGCAGTCATTGACAAAAACGGAAAATCATGGTCACCTCACCTCCGCAAGGAGGAATCAAATGTCCGACAATGACGTTCTTTCACCGTCTGTTCAAACCTCACTTCTTTCACAGTTTGTTCAAGTCTCCCTCAGAAACGCCGAGCTCCTCTCGGATCTTGAGCAGGTCGTGACAAAACAGATCACGCTCGACCGCTGTGACGTAGAGCTCTGCGATGACGTCATTAAAATCACTCCGAGAAGAGTGGAAGCCGTCTCGAAGCTCTGCTTCGGTTCGATGGGGCCTGACAGCGGAGACACCATCTATCCCACGCTATACGCTTCCCTTCTTCTCACGACACCACGG
>CBDULO010000136.1:0-2399 GCA_965368095.1 uncultured bacterium
GAATGACGGATAGCGATCTATTAAACTCTGTCGTTTTTCTTCTAAAAAAGCAGTCAAATTGGAGGTAGCTTGCGGGTAAACCTGGCGAATGGCTGAAAATTCATCCGCGCTGGAATAGCTGCCCTGCCTTGCGGCAAAATCAAGCGCCTGCCGTTTGAGAGCTTCTTGAGCCTGCCGTTCACGTTCCGCCGGATCATTAATATCAGGAGCGGGCTCATCACTCGGTTGAAATGTCGGCGGCCGGCTTGGATCAAATGGCTGGCTCGGAGTCGTGTCCGGAAGCGGTGCCGGCTGTGTGCTTGGCGAGCCGTCCCCTGACGGCCAAAGAAAATAAAAGATGACCGCGCCCACAGCGAGAATCGCACCGACGACTAAGAGAATGAGGTAGATTCGTTTATTATTCATATGGTTTAACCTTCTACGCCGCCTCCGCCCTGTGCTTCACGAAATTCCTTGCGCTGTTCCTCCAGATCAAGTAGTTGCTGTGGATTTGTGGTCACAATCTGATCCTCTGTATAGGAAGCGACAACTTGGATCGCGGCATGTTTTGACCCGGCGAAGAAAATTCCCTCACCAACGCCCGATTCGAGCAAGAGATATTTTTCGCTTTGCGTGAGAAGGAATGTCCGCGCGACCAAATCAATCGAGGCCGGGCTTTGTTTTAGAAGTAACTGCATCGAGCTATTGGTTACGATGGCTTGTCCGTACGGCGAGGTCAAGAAATCATTCACGTCCTGCGTGATGGTTGTAATACCGAGGAAGTATTTTCGACAGCGCTTTACAAGCGCGAAAATAAACTTTGCGGAATCCTCGCTCTGCATAAGCCACCAGGCTTCATCAATCACAAGAATACGCTTCTTTCGTTCAGAACGAACAACATTCCAGATATAATTAATGATGGTATAAATCGCCATTGGACGAAGCTCATCTTCAAGATCACGCACGGAAAAAATAACGAGCTGATTATTCATTTGAACCGTTGTCGGTGAGTTTAACAGCCCGGCAAATGTCCCCTCGGTAAATTTTCTCAATTTAATCACCAAGTCAGCCGATCCCTCCATGCCCTCAAGAATATCTTGAAAGTCTTGCATGATTGGCGGCTCTGCTTTCGAAATATCCGAATCGGCAGTGATATCTTTCTTCGCATAGGTTTCAAGCAGCGCGCGATCAAGCAAGGAGTCCTCGGAGGTGGTGATTTTCCCAAGCATGAGCCGCAGCAAGCCTTTGATTGTGATAACAGCGCTTCGAATAATATCTTCGACACTGAAGGTTTCGCCCGTCGGCCGCGGCAAATCAAATGGATTGATTTTCGATTTTGAAGAAAGCGAAACATTAATATACGTTCCGCCGACTGCGTCGGAAAGGTGCTTATATTCCATTTCCGGATCAATGACAATCACGTCCGAGCCAAGCATCATGGAGCGCAAGATTTCAAGCTTCACGGCATAACTTTTTCCCGCACCTGACGTCGCGAAAATAACGGCATTCGCGTTCTGCAAAGAAAACCGATCGAATACAATCAGCGAATTATTATGGCGATTGACGCCGTACAAAATTCCCTGATCGCTTGTAAGTTCAGCGGACGTAAATGGAAATGACGACGCAATCGGCGACGTACTCATATTAAAAGTGATCTGCAATTCATCATTCCCCGTTGGAAGCGTTGAATTAAAACCCTGTTCCGCCTGGAAATACGCTCGGCGCGTATAAATCAGCATGGACGCGAACGTTCCTTCCACAGTGGATGTTACGCGCTCCAGCTCGTCTTTGTCCGTGGAATAAAAGGTGCAGTAAAAACCGTATTGAAAGAAATGTTCAATTCCCTGCGTGAGATCGTCACGAAGCTGTTCAACATCGCGCAAAGCGGTCTCGGAAATCGGATCCCGAGGCTTTCCTGATTCGGCATCGGAAGAAATCTGCGCCTCCAGGACACCCACTTTTTTCTTCAGCTGTTTTAAGACGATATCAGCCTTAATCGGATAAAAGAACATGCCGATATCAAGCTGGGTACTCAAATTAATAACCGGCGACGCCCAGCCAACAGTCACATAGCGCGGATAAGTCACGACAAAAAGCGTTCGGCAGTAGACATCTCCGAGCCGCACGAATGACGGCTCCACGGCCATGGCGGCGGGAGCAATCAAATCTTTAATCGAGGCAACACCGCGTCGATAAATGCGCTCCTCTTCAAGCGCGATTTTCTCTTCTTCTTGCTTTCGTTTCTGCTCGGCCTTGGAAGCGCCTTTCTTAAACTTCACACCATCTTTCGAGAGCGTGCTTGCGTCAAACTTTTTTTCCGGCTGTGTTTCAAAGGCCATAATTATCCTTCAATTTGGAGTTCGCTTAAATCCGTCAGTCTCTGCGTTTCAAAAAGTTACGGATTGTACACCGTATAATAT
>CBDULO010000137.1:0-2388 GCA_965368095.1 uncultured bacterium
GTCATAGGCTTCGCGTGCGAGGGTCTTTGCGTATTCCGCAACAAGCGGGGAGGCGGGATCTACCCAGGCTGAGCCGGTATTGTCTCGCCAGAGACTTCCGCCAGCGCGTTGCATGGCATGGTCCGGATGCTCGCTTGCAAATCTTGTGTCGCGCATCACGGCAATCCGAGCGATGCGATAAATATTATGTTCTCCAAGCTGTTCGAGAAGAGCTGGAAAGTCATTAATGGCTTTCGTGTCGGCTGTGTAACGCGTTAAAAATTCAGCTTTCGGTTCATAGGCGAGCGCGCCATTGTCGAGCTTCAAATCAATCACTGCGGTATTCAGCCCCGTTTCCTTCATATATTGAAGAAGCTCTTGTCCGCGTGCTCCGCCCGCGGAAGTGACGGTCCAATAAATCCCGCGAACTTCCTCGGGAAGCGGGATATGTTTTGTCTCATCGATCGGTGCTTCCGGTGCGAGTTCCTCGATTATTTCCGTATTTGTTTCCGCGTGTTCCGTGACGATTTCTCTTGAGGTGAAATACCACCCGGTGATGGTAAGAATGAGCGTGAGCGGAACGCCAATTCCATATACGTATTTTTTTGTACTTTTTGCGTTTCGCTCTTCCATGATTCGAGTATACGTAGCCGCACGGACGCTGTCACGTCGGTGTTTTTGCTTTTTTCATATGCTAGAATGGCTTCATATGAAGAAAATTCTATTACTAGGCGCGGCCATCGCTCTTATGGGCCAGGGCTGTTTGTCATTCAATCAGCAAGCTGAAACTACCATTGAGACCGGGTCATCCGATGCAAAGATGGAGGGTTCCATGGAAGCCGATGCCATGATGGGCGATGAGGATTCAAAAACGGGAGACGAAGCCATGATGGAAGAGGATGGCGGCTTGCTGGAAGGTTCCGTGAAGCTCGATGGCTCGGTGATGCTGGATGCCGACGCAATGAGTGAGGCGAGCATTGCCGACTTTGCATTTCAGCCAAAGGTGATTCGCGCCAAGCAGGGTGCAAAGATTATATTTACCAATCAGGACGCCGCCGCGCATACAGTGACGGCAGACGGCGGGGCGTTTGGGAGCGCGCTTTTACAGCGGGGCGATGCATTTACGCTCGATACCGGTGTATTGGCGAAGGGGGAGTATCCGTATCACTGCGAACCGCATCCGTTCATGACCGGTACGATTATTGTTGAATAGTGCTCGAAGCGCTTTCCGGCTGCTTTACCCATTCAATCGGGTCTTGACCATGCGCGAATAAATACGCATTCGTTTGGCTGAAATGCTTGCAACCGAAAAAGCCTCTATCTGCAGAGAATGGGGATGGGTGAGGCGCTTCGAGAACGAGGTGTTTTTCACGATCAATGAATGCCCCTTTCTTTTGCGCGTACGCGCCCCAGAGGAGAAAAACAAGATGTTCTTTTTTCTCCGCAAGTGCGTGAACGACTGCATCCGTAAATTCTTCCCATCCTTTATGTTGATGCGATCCGGCTTTTCTCGCTTCAACAGTCAGTGTCGCGTTTAGAAGCAAGACTCCTTGATCCGCCCAATGCTCGAGATTGCCGCCGCCTGGGATGGGGGAGCCGACATCATTGTGAATTTCTTTATAAATATTTTGAAGAGACGGCGGTGTTCGAATGCCGTGCTTTACTGAAAAACAGAGCCCATGCGCTTGTCCCGGCCCGTGATACGGATCTTGCCCAAGAATAACGACATTTACCTTGTCGAAGGGGGTGCGGTTAAATGCTTCAAAGATTTCGCCCGGAGGGGGGTAAATCGTTTTGTCTTTGTACTCGTTTTTGACGAAATCAGTCAGCTCTTTGAAATACGGTTTTTCAA
This sequence comes from uncultured bacterium, assembly GCA_965368095.1. Classification (GTDB taxonomy): domain Bacteria; phylum Patescibacteriota; class Patescibacteriia; order 2-12-FULL-60-25; family 2-12-FULL-60-25; genus 21-14-all-47-17. Next base: position 1,832 of record CBDULO010000137.1, read on the forward strand.
ATTCAGGCGCAAGCACCTTTTTCCAACTCGGTTCGATTTTTACGGACATAATAATGCTTATTCAAGCCAGAGTTTCATGAAATAGAGGAGAGCGATACCGAAGAGAAGAACAGCAAATTGCACGAGGCGTTTCTTCAGAGAAGGTTCTTCTTTGATTTCCGGAAGAAGATTCGAGGTGGCAATATAAATGAATCCGCCTGCCGCAAATGGCACCGTATAAACCGTGAGAGCCTCCACAAAGTCAACGGCAATGAATGTTGCGATAATACCGACAAGAATGGTGAGAGCGACCATGAAATTTAATCGCAAGGCTTTTTTCGGGCTATACCCGGAATGAAGAAGGATGCCAAAATCACTCACTTCTTGCGGAATTTCATGCAGGGCGACGGCGATGGCGGTCGTGATTCCAAGGGGGATGCTTACGAGAAATGCGGAGGCCACGATGACGCCATCCGTAATATTGTGTACCGCATCGCCGACGAGGTTCAGCATTCCAACAGGTTTTACGGCGCAACGATGCTCATGTTCGTGCTCATGAAGGATATGTCCGCCATGAC
>CBDULO010000138.1:0-2295 GCA_965368095.1 uncultured bacterium
ATCAAAAAAGAGCCTCATGGGCTCCTTTTTTAATATGCGTCGTATTCTCTCATGGTGATTTGCGCCTCGATTTGCTTCAGCGCCTCGATAACCACCGAAATGATAATCAGCAACGATGTGCCTCCGAGCGTCAAAGCGATATTCCGCGCCGATCCTTGCGCTAGAAGCGGCGCCACGGCAATGATTCCCAGGAAGAGAGCCCCTCCTAATGTAATGCGATTCAAGACCGCCTGCAAATATTCTGCCGTTGGATTTCCCGGACGAATACCCGGAATAAAGCCTCCTTGCCGCTGCATATTCTCCGCCACGCGATCCGGATGGAAGATGACACCGGTATAGAAAAAGGTAAAACCGAATACGAGAAGGAAATAGGAGATCCCATACACCCACTGATCCTGTGTCACGACAAGAATCCATCGCGCAGCGTCAGCCAGCCAAGGCGAACGCGCCTGACTCAAGAACTGCGCAATCACGGACGGGAATAAAAGAAGTGAAATCGCAAAGATAATTGGAATCACACCGCCCATATTCACACGAAGCGGCAGGGATGAAGCAACACCCCCTACGCTTGCACTCATTCCTCTCGCCTGTCTGGCATATTGAACGGGAATATTTCTTTGCCCTTCATTCACGAACACAATACCGAGAATCATGAGCACCATGGCAAGGATATACACGATCACCGTGAAAAGCTGAGATGAATCATAGGTCGCCGCGAATTGTGAAATCAAATTCGGGACCTGCGCCACAATACCGGCAAAGATCAAAAGCGAGATACCATTACCCACCTTCTTTTCGGACATCAGCTCACCAATCCAGGTAAGAAACATGGTTCCGCCGGTAAGTGCGAAGATCACGGTCGCGATATGAAACGGATCCGTATTCGTTAAAATTGGCACCTGGCTTTGCTGAAGCAAGCCGATAAGAGCGAACGACTGAATCACGGCAAGCGGCACAGTCAGCAAGCGCGTCCATTGATTGATTTTCTTCTGTCCCTGCTCCCCTTCTTTTTGCAATTCCTCAATCTGAGGAACAATCATGGCGAGCAACTGGAAGATAATGGAAGATGTAATATATGGCGCGACACCAAGCGCGACAATACTAAAGCTTGAAAGCGTTCCACCGGAAAAGAGGTTCAATAACCCAAGAAACTGACTGGATGAAAAGAAATTCTGAAGCGCGGCAAGATCAATGCCCGGCAAAGGAATCGCCGCGGTCAATCGAAATAACGCCATCATGGCGATCACAAAGAGGATACCGTCTCGAACTTCTTTGACTTTCCAAGCTTGCTTGAGTTTATCCCACATAATGTTCTACTGAATTAGCTTTTAGCTTTCTTCTTTGAAGCCGCTTTTTTCTTTATCTCCGGCTTCTTCTTTTTTGGCTTCTTCACCTCACCTCCAGCTTTCAAGATAACCTGCTCGGACGTTTTGCTCAATTCTACGCCGTCAATAATGAGCTTTTTCTTGAGATCAAATGTTCCGACAATTTTCGCTGTTCGATCCGAGCGCTTAATAAGATCTTTCTGTCGAAGACTCTTCATGCTCACCGTGCTTCCCGCACCGAAAATATCCAACGCTTCCAAGCGAACGGTTGCCGCCGGACCATTTGGACTCTGAAAACCGCGAGACTTCGGAAAGGTCATCAAATTCTGCCTCATGCCTTTCAGCTTGAGCTTCACCTTTCCTCCGGAACGCGATCGCTGACCCTTGGTTCCGCGACCTGCCGTCTTTCCTCTTCCGGAAGACTGCCCGCGTCCAACGCGCTTCTTTGTTCTACGAGTGCCTTTCCCGGCACTCAATGTATTCATGGATAAACTCATATGGCTTTATGCTGTTTTTGTCGCTTCCTTTTTTGCGGAAGCTTTCGGATCGGCTGCCGTCTTTTTCCCTTTTTCCGCTTCCGATTTTGCCGTTCCTTTTGGCTGCTGTAATTGCTTAAGCGCGACAAAAGTCGCCTTCACATTATTCGATTTATTATTCGAACCGAGAATCTTTGAAACGACATTTGGAATTCCCGCGAGTTCAAGAACGGCACGAACCGCTCCCCCGGCCTTGATACCGGTACCGGCAGGAGCCGGCTTCAAAAGCACTCTTGCCCCTCCAAATTTTGCGAGCACTTCATGCGGGATAGTCTCATTGTGAATTGGAACGCTCAACAATGATTTTCGCGCTTGCGCCGTCGCCTTGGAAGTAGCTCCGGCAACATCAACGCTCTTTGCCAAACCAAAGCCCACGCGGCCTTTTCGATTTCCAATAACGGTCAAGGCGCGAAAACGCATGCGCTTTCCACCCT
>CBDULO010000139.1:0-2262 GCA_965368095.1 uncultured bacterium
CCATAGATAATTCTTTCCGTCGCTTTCGGATGAATCTCTCGGACAATCTTTCTCAGTTTTTGGACGATTTGATATTTCTCGGCATCGGATTTTTTGAGGTTTTGCATGAATGACTCGACCGATTGCTTGTTTTCTTTCTTCGACTTCATATGTCTAATAAACTCCATTCTTATTCGCGATCTTTCCACCGGTTAGCCAAAAGTAAAATCGCATAAATGCGTTCATCGGCTGAAGGGCGTCCCAATGTTCTACGATTTGTCCATTTTCTATTCTCCAAGTGTCGATGACATTGATTCCTCTTTTGTCATTTCCTCTATCCTTTTTTCTGGTCGTGATCTGTGAATGAAAAATGACATAATCACCGTCCGCATAGATATGCTTCACGTCATAGGCATAGTCGGGGAATTGTTTTGTGAAATTCTTCACGTATTTTATGAGGGCATCCATTCCATCAGGAATACCTCGATTATGTTGACGATAGTGCGGATTACCGAAGCTCTTCGTGACATTATCAAAGTCATGATTATTCATGAGCTGTTGAACGAAATCGAGAACTAATTTCGCGTTTTTGATTTGTTGGCGTGACCAGTTTTCCTTCTTAAGCTTATCGAAGCTAAGGTTTATTGTGTCCTTCATAGGATGTTTTCTAATACTTCGAGTATAGCAAAGCGGGTGAAATCGCAGCAGGATGAACTATTGACAAATGTGCATTTTTTTGGCATGTATTGTTCTTTGCGGAGGGTGATATGGACATTAATCAGATTATTGAATTAGCCGAAGCTGTGGGACGAAGCCGCAATACCTGCCGTCAAGGTGAAGCCTGCGCTCGAAAGTCGGGTGAACTCAAAACAAGAGGAGCTGTATTTGCAAGGTACGATCTCGGGGGGAGCGCTGTCGTTTGCGTGGCTTGCTGGGATCGACTCTGTGAGCAGAAGCCCAATCTCACCACCGAATGTAAGGTGGTAGACGGTCGGAAGATACCACCTCTTAGCTGAGGTGTAGAAGGCCTTTCTGGAGTGTCGAGGAAACTCGATGCTCTTTTGTTTTACGGTATTATTGGATGTCTATACCGTTTCACGTATAGTTCTGAGTAATGATTCCAACAAAGGTTAAAATCAAGAACAATCAGCTCCCGGATAATCCGGGGGTATATTTAATGAAGGATTCAAAGGGAAAGGTGCTTTATGTGGGGAAGGCGACTTCTTTGAAACGTCGCGTAACGTCATATTTTCAGAAGGCGCATGATGCTCGTATCGAAGAGATGGGTTCGAAGATTCGGAAGATTGACTATATCGAAAAGCCGACAGCGATTGAGGCGCTCATTCTTGAAGCAAATCTCATAAAATATTATTGGCCAAAATATAATGTTTTGCAGAAAGATAATAAAAGTTTTCTCTATCTCGCGATTACGAAGGAGGATTTTCCACGTCCCATTTTGATTCGTGGAAAAGAATTGGATGAAACGAGTTCAAAAAAGTTTAAAGCGGTTTTCGGTCCGTATACATCTTCGAGAAGTTTGAGGGCTGCGCTGGATTTGCTTCGAAAAGTGTTTCCTTGGTCGGACTGTGTCCCGGGACAGAAGCGTCCGTGTTTTTATGTGCATTTGAAACAATGCCCGGGAGTTTGTATTAATGCCATTCCGAAAAAGGAGTATCAGAAAATCATTCGAGATTTAATTAAGTTTTTTGAAGGAAAAAAAGATACTTTGATCAAGAGGTATATTCGCGAAATGAAAAAAGCTTCGAAAGAAAGGCGATTTGAGGATGCGGCACAATTACGAAATAAAGTTCATTTTCTTGAACATATTCAGGATGTTGCGATTATGAAGAAGGATGATGTGGATGTGGATAAGATTAAATTGGGTGAGGTAAGCGTGAATTTATTTGGAAGAATTGAGGGGTATGACATTTCCAATATCTCAGGAACATCGACGGTTGCTTCCATGGTGGTATTTGAGAATGGTGCGCCAGTGAAATCAGAGTATAGAAAATTCAAGATTAAATCAGTGAAAGGATCTGATGATGTTGGGGCGATTCGTGAGACATTGATTCGACGATTGAAACATGACGATTGGAAATTGCCGGATCTGATTTTGATTGATGGCGGGCTTCCGCAAGTAAATGCGGCTGAGCGTGTGGTGCGTGCAATGGATTTAGCTTTGCCGGTAGTTGGCATTGCAAAAGGATCGGCGAGAAAAAGAAATGATTTGATCTGTTCAAAACAAAATCTGGAGCTTTGTAAATTATGTGAGCAGTATAAAGA
>CBDULO010000140.1:0-2238 GCA_965368095.1 uncultured bacterium
AGCTTGAACAGGAGAACCGTGCCCTGAAAAAGCGCCAAGCGCGCGAATGGCGGCGGAAACGAATGCTCGACGGCCGCGGCCGCTTCCTGCTCGCCGTCGGCGGAGTCGCGCTTTTCGGTGCCGGGGGCATTTGCAGCCTCTCGCTCTACGAGATCAGTGCCGCAAGCGGAGACGCAGCTGCGTCTGACCGAAGCGCGCGGAGGAGCGAGAATAGCGGTTCCCGCTGGACCTCGAGACTTCCGGATATGTGCCTCGAAGCGGAGGCGCGTGTGAGCTTTCAACTCCACGACAGTCGAAGCGGCTTCTACCGACAAGAGACGTATATTCTGCGCTTCCCGCCGGAGACACTGATGCGCAGCTGGTACAACGATCTGTTCCCGGAACCTAACTGCGAACAGATCTCTTGTTGGATGAGCGCCGATACGGCCGGAGGCGAAGCGCCCTTCCACCGGCGCGATGGCCCACTCACGGAAACGCATATCTTTCTACCTACCATGATCTATCGGTAGAGTGGTGATACAAAAAGACCCGATACGCCAGTCTGGCGATCGGGTCTTATTCTTTTTCATTCGTCATCCTTCAATAGCCCCGGGGCCACTTCGGATACGTTGAATTCAATCGTCGTTTCGCCATCGCGTTTACCGCGAGGACGCTCGGTCGACAGTGCGGTAGCGCTTGGAGGATACTCACCCTTCAGATAGAGGGAAAAGGCCTCTTTGTCTACCGGGGTATAGGCATGCGCGCTTCGAATCGCGAGAATCGGTACTCGAGCACGATCTCCTTGATCTCCCGGCGGATCGATGAAGCATGTATGCGTCGTCCTGAGGCGAGCGCGCGCGCTCACCGAGAGCTCTCCCCAGCTATTCGGCTGAAGAAAACACACAATGTGAGCAACCGCTTTTCTCTTTAGAAAATCGAGTGCATTATGCAATGCCGCCTCGATATGCAGAAATGGGTCGTCATGCCCCCAGATGAAGAGAGCGGAGCGGCCACGCATATTCATTTCGAGCTCGCGCTCTAGAATGAAATCCAGCTCGGCAATCGCCGGCATCCGCCCGATCGTCACTTCGATCAAGAGACTGTCCGGCGTCAGCGAAGGACCGATAAGTTCGAGCGCACCGAGACGAAATGCCTCGGATGCGTCCGATTCTTGTTTCAGCAGGTGAAATGGCGCGCGAAGGAGAATGTACGTCTGGGGATATTTGTATAAATCCATATTGGAACCCCGCTGTTGCTTAACAATTTTTGGGCATTTTGGCAACCGCCTTCATTCTCAACAATTCATATGATATGCTCTTCACCACTTATGCGAACTGAAATTGTCCTCGATATTGAGACACAAAATACCTTTCAGGACGTCGGCGCCTACAATCCGAGCCTTCTCAAAATCTCGCTTGTGGGTGTTTATTTTTATGAAACCGACACCTATGAAGCCTATCTGGAGGAAGATCTTCCAAAGCTTTGGCCGCTCCTTGAACGCTCCAGTCGAGTGATCGGCTATAACCTTATCGGCTTCGACTATCCGTGCTTGCAAACTTATTACACAGGAGACATTATGAAGTTGCCGACGGTCGATATCATGAAAGAAATTGAAAAGCACCTTGGCCATCGCGTGAAGCTTGATGATGTCGCACAAGCGACCCTCGGAGTAGGGAAGTCGGGCCACGGTTTGCTCGCGGTTGAATATTGGAAAAATGGAGAAATTGAAAAACTGAAAGACTATTGCCTTCAGGATGTGAAAGTGACAAAGGACGTGTATGATCATGCGATCGAAAAGGGATTTGTCCGTTATAATGATCGACAAGGGAATACGCGGGATGTCCCAATAAATATCCAATTGCCGGAAATGGAAGATCGCGGCGCGATAAACCTGTCCCTTGGTTTTTAGCCGACGTTATCCACACTTTTTAGAAATACGAAGTCGTTCAACCACAATATCTTGTGCTATAATCGAAAACGCACCACAAGATGTTGTGGTGGAGCGATTTCCAGAGCATATCACGCTATCGCTTGAATCGTTCAAGCACATGTTCCTCAAAATCCGCTCCGCAAAAGTCCGTAATTCTAATTACGGATGTTATTAAGCTCTATCGATTTTATGCAACAACAACACCCAACCGGAGGAGAAGCCTTTGTCCCGCGAAGGCGAAGACTGAGCGACGAACGAAAAGCCATTACACATAAATTTCAAATTGGAAGCACCTGCGAGGGATATATCACCGTCGGGCTTTATGAAGA
>CBDULO010000141.1:0-2221 GCA_965368095.1 uncultured bacterium
ATACCCCTGTCAAGAGGTACGAAAAGGCGAACGGTTTCCCGTTCGCCTCAGTAAAGATATTCAGCCCTCACCCGCGAACTCGCGAGCAATAAGCCGAGCTGCTTCAACCGGATTCTCGGCATTTCGAATCGCGCGGCCGACGACGATATAGCTTGCACCGGCGCGCCGAGCAAACTCAGGCGTCGCGACGCGCTTCTGATCATCCGTCTGCGCGTACCACGTCGGACGAATCCCCGGGTTCACGATGATCCCGGGGCGGCATCGCGGCCACTCGCCACGAAAGAGCGCGGTTTCCTTCGGCGAACATACGATCCCGTGACACCCACTATTGCAGGCGATGGTCGCGAACTCCGCCACGAGCGCCGGAACATCCGACGTCCGGAAGAGCGCGAGGCACATCTCCTTGTTGAGCGAAGTAAGAACGGTGATCGCGAGAATCTTCGCATCATCTCCGGCCGCCCTCGCGGCATCCGCCAGCATATTGGGACCGCCGGCACTCACATGCACGGTCATCATATCGACGCCGCGATCGCGATTCCGCGCGACCCAGCCGGCAACGCCGTTCGGGATATCACCCCATTTTCCGTCGAGAAAAACCCGGCCTCCTTCGTCCTTGATATGGCCGACCAGGTCGTGGCCGTCGAGCAAAAAAGCGTTTTCCGTATCCGGATGGATCTTGTATCCCCAGACCGAAGACTTCGTTTCCTCAATGAGGCCTAGCACCTCATCGACGTTCGGATTGTACGCAAGATCAAGGATGACGCCTCTCGATTCCGACTTCTTCATGACTCACCTCCTAATGTGCGTGCCCAAACTTAGAAAAATGGAAGCAAAGGGTCAAGGCGTGATTTTTCGCAAAATAAAAAACAATGCGAACAAGCATTGTTTTTTGTGGCTCGGGGACTTGGGCGCAAACAACTCATTCGCCGGTCGGCTCATTTCGTTTACGGGCAAACCTCCCGGTTTCCCGTATGCCCTTCCCTCCAAAACCTTTAGGGAAACGCCCGTTTCCCTAAGACCCTTCCCGTTCGAACCCAAGCCTCATCCAATCAACCAAGCAAAAACACCCCCTTACGGGGGCGCCTTGCTTGGCTCGGGGACTTGGGCTCGAACCAAGATTGACGGCTTCAAAGGCCGCTGTCCTACCATTAGACGATCCCCGAATGACGCTCGGAATCGTAGGAGAAAAATGATCCCATGTCAATAAAAAAGCAGTATCGAAACGCACATGCTATCATCCAAACTAATATGTTTAAAAACTTTTCCTTTTTTCAAAAAGATCTGGATAAAAACAATGCGATTGAAGTCGTAATCGAGCAAAGCTCCCCAAAACGCGAATTCTTTCTTCAGGTGCTCTTCTCTATTCTTATGGCGAGCTTCGGACTTATCACAAATAGCGCCGCCGTCATTATCGGAAGTATGTTAATTGCCCCCGTACTCTATCCGGTCATCGGCATCGGTATGGGACTCGTCATGTCTGATCTAAAACTCGTGATGCGCTCAACCGCAACCCTCGGAAAATCTCTATTAGTGGCAATCCTGGCCGCATTTTTCATCGGCCTCTTTTGGAGCAATTCCTTTTACCTCACAAACTCCGAAATCGCTGAACGCATCACTCCTTCGCTTATCCATGCCGTCATTGCCATCGTCGCGGGACTCGCGGGCACCTATGCCCTCGTTCGGCCGAATCTAAATGTGAATTTGCCGGCAGTCGCTATTTCGGTGTCTCTCGTTCCTCCGATTGCCGTCACGGGCCTCGGACTCGCGAAATTTGATTGGCCGACCGTCACTGGCTCTTTCGGCTTATTTCTTGTAAACGCGCTCGGAATTATTTTTTCTTCCATGTTCATGTTCTCCATCATGAATTTTCACGCGAAAAGAAAAACCGCCGATAAGGCGATCAAAAAAGAAGATCTAAACCTCAAAAAAGAAAACTCAAGATGACGCGCCCTTTACCTCGCAAAAAGAATTCGTCATTTCTTTCGCGAGCTTGACCTTCAGCTTGTTGAGCGCTCGCTTGTTTTTTGTTGAGTCGTCATAGCGCAAGGTTTCAAATAAATCGCTCCACTCCTCCAGCTTTTTTTCCGATGTTCTGCAAATGCCCAAAAGATAAGTAAAACGCTCCGATGGCGTAAGCGGAAGCCTCAATAACGTCTCCCAGAAGTGAACCAAATGATCATCCAAATCTATCACGGCGATTTTTTGTTCGTCGGTCCAGGAC
>CBDULO010000142.1:0-2176 GCA_965368095.1 uncultured bacterium
TTTCAAGACAATTCAAAAAGTATAAAGTGGATTATTTCGATGTGAAGAGTTTGAAGGAAGCCGTCGCAAAACTTATGAAGGAGGCGGAGAGAGGTGATGTGCTTTTGCTTTCTCCGGGCGCGGCAAGCTTTGGCTTGTTTAAGAACGAATTTGATCGAGGTCAGCAATTTCGAGAACTTGTGAAAAAGCTTTAGGTATTGCGTGATATTGTTCAGCTGGATAGGATGTTTTGGCTATATGTCTAAAAAAGTACGTGTCAGATTTGCCCCGAGTCCAACGGGTTTTTTGCATATTGGAGGCCTTCGCACCGCGCTCTATAACTGGCTATTCGCGAAAAAACATCGAGGAGAATTTGTTTTGAGGATTGAGGATACGGATCGCTCACGTTTCGTTGAAGGAGCGATGGAAAATTTATATACATCTTTAACTGCGATGGGTCTTGTTCCGGATGAAGGATACGCGCCCAATGGAGATACGGGAGATTTTGGACCATATATTCAGTCGAAGCGCCGTGAGAAGCATTTGGCATATGCCTATGAATTGATCGAAAAAGATCATGCATACTATTGTTTTTGCGATGCGGAAGAGTTGAAGCAGGTTGCGGATGAACAGCGAAAAAATAAACAGCCAACCATGAATAGCGGGAAATGCCGAGAGCTGGATAAGAAGCTTGCTGAAAGCCGAGCCGCGGCAGGGGAGTCGAATGTGATTCGATTACGAACGCCGAAAGAGGGGAGTATTAAGATGCATGATTTGATTCGCGGTGAAATTGAAATTGGTTGGGATCAAGTCGATGATCAGGTGCTGATTAAATCAGACGGGTATCCCACCTATCATCTCGCGGCGACATGCGACGATCATGATATGGAAATTTCTCATGTGATCCGCGGTGAAGAGTGGATTTCGAGTCTGCCGAAGCATATGTATTTATATGAGTGTTTTGGCTGGGAGGCGCCGGGATTCGCGCATCTTCCATTATTGCTAAATCCGGACAAGAGCAAGCTCTCTAAGCGGCAAGGGGATGTTGCGGTTGAAGATTTTCTCGCAAAGGGATATTTGCCGGAGGCGCTTATTAATTTTGTCGCGCTTCTCGGTTGGAATCCGTCTGGCGACCAGGAAATCTACACCATGGACGAACTTGCCGGGAAATTCGATATTACGAAAGTAAATAAAGGCGGCGCGGTATTTAATATCGAGAAGTTGGACTGGATGAATGGCCAGTATCTTAAAAAATTGGATCAAGAAACGTTTGCGAAGGAAGCTGAACCATTTCTGCAAGATTTTCCCGGGGAGGAGGAGCAGAAATTACGCGCGGCTCAAATTTTTCAAGATAGAATTTGCGTGACCTCTGAACTTGAAGAGCTCGTGAAAGGTTTGCTTTGCGGTTGTGAACAGTATCCGGCTGAGCGCTTGGTATGGAAAAAGTCTACAAAAGAGGAGGCGATTGAACGGCTCGCTGGGATGCGTGAATTTATCTCAACCTGGGAGGAAAAGGATTTTTCAACTATTGAAGATATTGAGAAGAAAGTGAAAGGTTTCATTCAGGACAACGGCTGGGGGAATGGGGATACGCTTTGGCCGCTTCGCGTTGCTCTTTCAGGGCAAGAGAAGTCGCCAAGTCCATTTGAATATCTTTTCGTCTTTCAAAAGGAGGAGTGTTTAAGGCGTATCGACGCGGCACTGCAAATTCTGGCATAATGGAAGGGATGAATCGTATCCTTCGCCAGTCTTTATTGCTCATTTTGATCGGGGCGCTTGTTTTTAGCCCATATTTAGGCTTTCCTTCTGATGATGTTCTCGCACAGGAGACCGAGGTTGTTGATGAATTGGAAAGTCAGGTGAAAGCAAAAGAGAAGCGAATTAGTGAATTGAATGGCGTCATTAATAAGTATAAAGACAGAATCCAGGAGCAAATCTCCGCGCAAGTGAGCTTGCAGAATGAGGTTGGCCTGCTTGAGAATAGAGTTCGAGAACGGGAGTTAGCCATTGAACGGACAAAGATTGAAATTGATTTGGCGACAATTGAAATCGGAAGACTGAATCAACAAATTGCTTTGGAAGAGCAAAGGCTAGAGCGTCGAAAAGAGGCCTTGAGTTCTATTATCGGTGAAATGCAAGACGCGCAAAGCGTAAGTCTTCTCGAGTCCTTTGTTGCTCGGCCAAGTTTGTCGGAGTT
>CBDULO010000143.1:0-2155 GCA_965368095.1 uncultured bacterium
ACCTCCGGCTCATCCGGAGACGCGGCGGGCGCGACCTGAGTGGCCTGATCTCGAAGTTCGTTGTAGTGACGGAGAACCGCCGCCTTGAAGTGCTCGAGCTGATCCCGAACGGCTTTCGTTTCGAGATCGATCTCTCGATCGATCGCCGTGAAGACACGCTCGCAGTCCTTCCGGGTGAAGTCATCGATGCCATTCGACAAGATGTCCACTCCGGTCAGCTCCTTGATCGTGTCCTGATCCGCCTTGAGACGGAGGCTGTGCGCCATATCACTGGCGCTGCTCTGCTCGGCCGGATCAAGCCCGGAGCGCTCGCTGAATCCATCGAGGCGAAGCGCGGTCGCGCGACAGCGCATCACGTCGACTCCGCCGGAGTGAAGCTCGGTGGCATGTGCCATGAGCTTCTCGAGCTGCTTTCGCAACTCTTTGGCGATGTTCTCGGCGCTGGCCTCGACGGTCGGGGCCGGCGCCTTTGCGGGCGCGACCGCCGGCTTCTTCGGTTCGGCCGGAACCTGTACAGCCGCCTGCTGTTTCGGTTCTTCCGCCGGAGGCTCCGCGGAATCCGCCAGAAGCGACTGGATAAATGCGTCGGGTACTCCCGGGATCTCTTCTTCGGACGTGCTCATTATCCCCTCCTCAGGGTGTAAATTTTTAAAAAACGCTGTCTCCGAAATAATTCGAAGAACGTGCAAATATAGCAAAAAAAGACGATTTTGTCAAGCGATATAGGCATTCTAAACAAACCGCTAAAAATGGCTAAAAATAGCTATTTTAGTGAAATATAAAAACATGGCAGAGCCTTCATTTTGCATGCTATACTACGTCTATGTCACGACCAAAGCCCGTAGTCCTCGCCATATTGGACGGATTTGGCATTGCCCCCGACTCGGAGGGGAATGCTGTTTCGAGAGCGAATATGCCGAATATGAAAAAGTTCATTGAAACCTATCCGGCGATGACGGTGCATGGATCCGGCGGGGCTGTAGGTTTGAGCTGGGGAGATATGGGGAACTCGGAAGTGGGCCACCTTACCATTGGCGCAGGAAGAATTTATTATCAGAGCCTGCCGCGCATTAATCTTGAAATTGAAAATGAGGCGTTTTATTCAAATCCCGCTCTCATAAAGGCGATCGAATTCGTAAAACAATCAGGAGGAAAATTACATCTGATGGGACTCGTTTCCGAGGGAAATGTGCATGCGTCCCAAGACCAGCTGAACGCTCTTTTGGATCTTTGTAGTCGCCGCGAAATGAAAGATGTATTTGTCCATGCATTTTTGGACGGGCGCGACACGATCTACAATTCGGGCAAGCAATTCATCGAGCAATTGGAGAAGAAAATGAAAGAGGCAGGCCTTGGAAAGATCGCTACTCTCGCCGGACGATACTATGCCATGGATCGCGACAATCGCTGGGATCGTATCGAGCTTGCGTATCGGGCCATGGTGGACGGAACGGGGGAAACGGCCGACGACGCGATCAAAGCCATTGAAGCCTCGTATAAGAAAGAGGTATATGATGAGCAATTTGTTCCGACGGTCATCACAAAAAAAGGCAAACCCGTTGCCACCATTGAAGAAAACGACGCGGTCATCTTTTTTAACTTTCGTCCCGATCGTGCGCGGCAAATGACAAAGGCATTCGTCATTCCCGCCTTCAATAAATTTGAGCGTGCGTACTTGCAAAATCTTTTTTTCGTCACCATGACGGAATATGAAAAAAATCTTCCGGTCGAAATCGCATATCCGCCCCATATCATTGAAACATGTCTCGCGAAAATTATTTCAGAAGCGGGGCTGCGCCAATTGCATATCGCGGAAACGGAAAAGTACGCGCATGTCACGTTCTTTTTAAACGGGATGCGCGAAGAGGAGTATCCGGGAGAAGACCGCGTCATTATTCCATCGCCGCGTGTCTCAAGTTATGATCAAGAGCCGGAAATGTCGGCCGGAAAAATCACGGAACGCGTCGTGAAAGAAGTGGCGGCCGGAACCTATGATCTCATCGTATTGAATTTTGCGAACCCCGATATGGTTGGGCATACGGGAAATTTTGAAGCGACGGTGAAAGCGAATGAATATGTCGATCAATGCCTGGGGCAGATTGCCGACGCGGTGAATGCCGTCGTGCAGCGTTTGCTCGCCGGTGCCGAAACCGCA
>CBDULO010000144.1:0-2113 GCA_965368095.1 uncultured bacterium
GAGCGAAGCAGTCGCTCACGCTCACAGGAGCGAAAAAATACGGAGGAGCAAGAGAGAAGAAGCCTTCCATTTTTATTGACGAAACACGCATGGAGGTTCCGGCCTTGGTTGATATTGCCGATCAACAATCAAAAAGACTCCAGCTTGCCGAAAACAAGGCCGGAGAAAATGAGGGGGAGCGCGTCTTGTATCCGCTGAAAAAAAGATTCAGCTTCACCCAGCTCGCCGCGTTTAAAAAGTGCCCTCTGCAATATAAGTTCGAGCATATTTATCGCATTCCAAAGTTTGGGAGTTTTAATAAGAGCTTTGGGCAGTCGGTTCATCTCGCCCTTCAACAAATTATGGATCAGCATGTTAAAAGAAAAAAGCAGGGACAAGCAGACTTGTTCCAGAGCGTGCCGCAAGGGAAGAGCACAAAAGGGTTATTGGTCAGTCATGATGAGGCGATGGAAATATATGAGTTGAGCTGGATCGATGAATGGTATGAAAGCCGGGAACAGCATGATGAGTTCAAGGAGAAGGGGCGGCAAGCCGTCAACCATCTTGTGAGCCGGTATCGGGAAGAGGCTCCTTCGATAAATATGTTGAGCGGCCGTTTACTCTCGTGCTCGGCCAGCACTCCATAAAAGGAAAGGTAGATCGAATCGACGTGCTTCCGGACGGAAGCTTCGCCATTTTTGATTATAAGACAGGGACGGCAAAAGAGGAGCTCTCGGCAGACGATAAGGAACAGTTATACATGTACCAAATTGCCCTCGAAGAGCAGGGGATGAACGTTTCAAAGCTTGCCTATATCTACGCCATGGAGTGGGTCGTGACGGAAGCGCCCGTGCTGACCGGGAAAAAACGCGAGGCATTTATTGAGAAGATCATGGATCGGATGGATGCGATACTCGTCTCTGATTTTGAAGCGACGCCGCAATCATTTGTATGCGGGTTTTGCGATTTTCGAAATATTTGCGAGTATAAAAAGTAACTATGGCTCTTGAACCGATTAAACGACTCATTCCTTCTTCCATGCAAAATGCCGGGTGGAAGCCGCAAATTGATGCCATGATGATACTGGATATTTCCAATAAGGTATTGCTTGGATTATGGGGAGAGGAGAAAGCGAAGCGAATTTCTTTTCTCTCGGTGAAAGAAGGCTGTTTGAAGGCGAGCTCAACATCAGGGGCGGCCATTCAAGAATTAAAACTCATGGAGGTACGTTTATTGAATGAGATAAACCGCGCCCTTGGCTCAAAGAAGGTTCATTCATTGAAGGCGGGTCGTTTCTGAATTAAAATAGGTATATGAACTTTATTTGGTATATCTGGTCCATGGTCGCGGGGACCCTGCTTGCTTGGGGCGGATGGGCGGCCATTCTTTTATATGTGAATCCCGACGAGGGCGGGTTTGTCGGTTTTTTGCTTTTTTATCTGACCTTGCTCATTTCGCTCATCGGCACATTTTCGCTTCTTGGAATATTTTTTCGCGTCTATATTAAAAAACGCCATCACGTAGTTATTCGAGAAGTGCATATCGCTTTTCGACATGCGGTATTTATGGCGACCATGGCTGTCGTGAGCTTGGCTCTTTCAGCGAATGGATGGTTAAAATGGTGGGTTTTTTTACTACTCTTAGCGACAATTGCGATTCTTGAGTATATCGCTCTCATCATCCAGGAGGGGAGGAGAGCATAGCCCTTGACAGGAGTGGCGCTTCAGGCGTCAGGCGTTTAAGATGTGGCTCACTATGTGGTCGCGATTTTTAGGGCATTTTACGAAACAGCTGGGGATTGATCTTGGTACGCACAAGACGCTTATTTATGAAAAGGGAAAGGGGATCATTATTAATGAGCCGTCGGTTGTTGCGGTAAATAAAAGAACCGGACAGATTATTGCCGTCGGAGACCGGGCGCTGAATATGGTGGGAAAGACGCCGGCGCATATTCAAGTGACAAAACCCCTTCAGCGAGGGATTATCGCTGATTTTGAGGTCACGGAAAAAATGCTGAGTTATTTTTTTGAGCGCGTACATGAGGGGCGCGCGCTTTCCGTTGCAAGACCAAAGGTTGTGATCTGTGTTCCGCTTGACGTCACCGAGGTAGAAAGAAAAGCGGTAGGGGATGCCG
>CBDULO010000145.1:0-2101 GCA_965368095.1 uncultured bacterium
GAACATACCAGTATCCAACCGTGATTGTTGAATCTAAGGTCATGGCAAAAATTCCAATAATGGATTATCGCTGGAGCTATGGGCCGAATCATCCGGACAATTACAATATTCCAAATGTAAAATGGAATTTACGATTCTGGCCGCATTATTATCTGCATACGGCCTATTGGCATAATAATTTCGGAAACCGCATGAGTCATGGATGCGTAAATATTCACGAGTCCAATGCAAAGTGGCTATACGATTGGGCAGATGTCGGAACGCCCGTGAAGACCTTTAATAGCTAGGTTGTTTGCACTTGCTCAAGGAGCATGGCGCGAATCTCATCTTCCGACATAGTCTCGCGCAACTCTCCTAAAAATTCCTGATGCGCTTCAAGACAGTGGGCGATATATTTCGAAACCGTTTCAGCGGCGGAATCCGTTTCCACATGAAAGTCGCATGACAAATCTTGTTGGGCGCAGGTAAGTTTCGCCATATACACGAACCATAACATTTTCACCGTCTTCGTCATACTATGTTCAATAAACAAAACGGAATCATTTTACTTCTCTTTATTCTCGCGCTGATTCTTGCCGGCGTATTTTTCTTTCTTCAGAGCAGGAGCGGCTTTTTCCCATCGGATATGGCTATCAACCAAACCACAAGAGATATTCTTCCCGGAGCGGAAACGAAGAATCAGCGCTTTCTGCGCGATGGACTCACGACCGATACGTCAAAGGCGAGCATTCCCTTGGATAGGATTTTATCCGGCGGCCCATCGAAAGACGGCATTCCGTCCATTAATGATCCGAAATTTACAAGCATTGCCGACGCGAGTTCATCCATTTCTGACGATACATTCGGCCTTCTCCTGACGGTAGGGGAAACAACAAGATTTTATCCATTTAATATTCTGGTCTGGCACGAGATCGTGAATGATGTCGTGGAAGGCCGGCCGCTCGCCGTGACATTTTGCCCGCTTTGCGGAAGCGCGATCGCGTACGATGCAACGCTTGATGGCGAGCCGGAGATTTTCGGCGTCAGTGGAAAATTATTTGAATCAAATCTGCTCATGTATGACAAAAAGACGGAAAGTCTTTGGTCGCAATCGCGGGGTGAAGCCGTGGTTGGGGAGCGTCTCGGAACAAAACTCGAAATATATCCGGCGCAAATGCTGAGCTTTGCAGATGTGAAAAATACATATCCCGAGGCGGAAATCTTAAGCGATAAAACGGGGCATATTCGAGATTATCGCGGGAATCCATACGGAAATTATAATGAAAATGACGATATATACTTCCCTGTGAGCGTAAGGGATACGCGCTATCCATTGAAAGAGCTGATGTATGTCGTGCCATTTGGCGAGCAGTCCGCTGCGTTTCCATTAAAAGACATTCCAGCGGAAGGTTCGATTGAACTGGCCATGGACGGAGCGACGCTCAAGGCGACGCAAGTCGAACACGAATATCATGTGACGGTGAATGGAGAAGGAGAGCCATTGCCCGGATATTTTGAAATGTGGTTTAGCTGGGCGCAGCATCACCAAGAAGACGGCATTGTCTGGAGTCAGTAAAATTATTCGTTTGCAATTTCGACAATCACCTCGCGTGAGTCGGTTTGAAGCAGCTTTACCAGGCGGCGCAATTCTTCTTTTGAGCGTTCGCGCGATGTCGCGATGATATGTGCATCCGCCGCGAGAGATTCCGTAGCGGCCGTCAGGGCTTGCAGCGACTCATTATATCCATCATCCGGTTGGAAGAGGCGTTTGATAATCCCTTGAGAATTTTCAACTTCAATATCTCCAATGAGCCTTGTATTGAAAAGACGCACGTCCGGAATGCGCACGATAATTCGTTCGTCGGTGAATTGAATGTCATTCTCTTCAAGCGTGGTGAGATCGATTCCAAGATTCGCTTCCATGGTTCCGCGCGCCACGATGGTTTGACCGAGAAAAAAATCTTTAAAAATATTTCCCGACCGTTTATCAATCGTCACTTCTTGCTTTGTGATAATGGATTGCGTGACCAGAAAGCCTTGGGGCTTCAGCGCCTGGAGAATGGTTTGCGCGCTCATCACGGGCGAGGCGGGCGCCGACGACTGAATCAGTCGAGATGTGACA
>CBDULO010000146.1:0-2063 GCA_965368095.1 uncultured bacterium
GAACCGGAATATGATCGATACCGCCAGTGTGAATATCGAAAGGCTGTTTCAAATATTTCACCGACATGGCGGAACATTCTACATGCCATCCTGGGAATCCCTTCCCCCATGGACTCATCCACTCCATATGTCGCTTTTCGTCTATTGGAGAGAATTTCCAAAGCGCAAAGTCGGCTGGATTTCGTTTTTCTGGATTTGACTCTACTCTCGCCCCCTCTTGCTTGTCTTCGAGTTTTTGCCCGGAAAACTTTCCATAATCCGGGAATTTTGACGTATCGAAATACACGCCATCGCTGATTTGATAAGTAAATCCTTTTTGTTCCAGTTCTTGGATGAGATCAATTTGTTCATCGATATGATCTGTCGCTCTTGGCATGAGCTCCGGCCGCGTGATATTCAAATCGTCCAAATTTTGTTTAAACATCGCCTCGTATTCCTTCGCGATATCCCATGCCGTCCTTCCTTTTTCTTTTGCTTCGCGCTCAACCTTGTCTTCTCCTTCATCTCCGTCCCCAACCAAATGCCCAACATCGGTAATATTCATGACATGTTTTACCTTGTATTCGAAAAGCTCAAGCGATCGACGCAGTATGTCTGCAAAAACATATGACCGCATATTCCCCAGTGTCGGCGGATTGTAGACGGTCGGCCCGCAAGAATAGAGTCCGACCTCCTCAGGGGAAATCGGCTTAAAGTCTTCAAGCTGTTTGGTTTTCGTATTCCAGAATTGCATGTACTCAAATTATCAGTCGCCCCAGACTCTGCCAAGCGTCGCAAGAAAAACAACGGGCGAAATGAGCCAAACGGATTTCGCAACGGGACCGCCGAATAGTGTATTCAAAACACCACTTCCGCCAGTCATGGTGTCCGGGAGGAGAAATAAAACGATGCTTGCAAGAAGGCCAACCTGCAAAATCGCGAAAAGACTTTTCTCAAGAAGACTCCCACGATCGCTCGCCATTTGTTTTAGAAGGGGGCTCGTGTAGAGAATGGCGAATACGAGGACGAAGCACGCAAGAAACCATATAACCTGAAGGATGGGGTTTGCGCTCAAACGAAGCGCGCGATTCAGCCAGCTGACAAGCGGGGTATTCGTCACAACCGCAAGCGCGATATAGCTTGAAACGAGTGTAATGATGGCGCGATCACGTCCTACAAGATAGCCGTAGACGAGCGCTCCGATAATAAGCAAAACAAGAATTCCTACATCCCATGTTGTCGGAATCCCATACGCTTCCATGACTTTAAAAAATCCGTCCATGCACTGAACATGGTATCACGTTTTTTATAGCCCCTCTTCTTGAATTTCTTTCAGCAGTCGTTTCTGTTCTCGCGTGAGCTTTTTCGGAATATCCGGCTGTAATGTGACGCGGTGCACGCCGCGGTGGCCATCGCGATATGGAACGCCATGATGTTTTAGGATGATCACGGTTCCGGCAGGCGTTCCGGATGAAATTCGCGTTCGTTCTTTTCCATCGAGCGTTTCAATGTCCACCTCTCCGCCCAGGGCGAGCAATGTAAATGGAATGGTGACAGACGAAACGATGTCATTTCCTTCACGATGAAAAAATGGATGCGGTTTTACCCTGACTTTCAAATACAAATCCCCCGTCGGTCCGCCATGCGGCGCCGCATCTCCTCTTCCCGTGATTTTGAGAAGTGAGTTGGTCTCTATCCCGGGTGGAATGGTGAATTCAACTTTTCCTTCACCGCGCGTCACGCCTAAGCCTCGGCATGCTTTACATTCTTTCTCGGGAATTTTCCCTTGGCCATGACAACGCGAACAGGTGCTTGCCGTTTGAAATGTTCCAAAAACCGTGCGCTGGGCCTTTGTGACCTTTCCCTGCCCATTACAATCGCCACAGGTTTGAAACTCGGTGCCTTTTTCGGCTCCGCTTCCATCACAATCCCTGCATTTCACCTGACTGACAAGATTCACGGATTTTGTCGCGCCAAAAACCGCTTCTTTGAAATCAATATCTAAATTTGTTTGAATATCTTTTCCTCTCGCTTTCTGGCGACCCCTTCCGCCTGATGCAAATCCGAACATTTCGCCGAGCACA
>CBDULO010000147.1:0-2061 GCA_965368095.1 uncultured bacterium
AGCACCACCTTCCCAACCGACTGGAGACCGAACGCGGCGAGTCCAAAGGCGAGAGATAAGCTCCACATGAAAAACACCGCTTGTTTTTGCTTGAGCCCAAGATCGAGCAATCGAAAATGTAAATGCGTTTTATCCCCCTTGAATGGAGAGACGCCTCTTAGCAGTCGCCCGGTCACGACAACGCCGGCATCAACCAAAGGAAGGCCAATCGCCATAAACGCCGTCGCCATCTTCGCCCCGCCGAGCATGGCAAGAAATGCCAGGCTGAATCCGGCAATAGTACTGCCGCTTTCTCCAAGAAACTGTCTTGCGGGAGTCATATTATGCGGAAGAAACCCGAAGAACGCTCCTCCGACAATAATGGCGAGCAATGCTACTTCCGGTTGGAAAAACGCAGCTGTTAATGCGAGTCCGGCGATCAATCCGGAACCAATAGCCACCTGCCCGCTTACAAGCCCATCCAAACCGTCAAGAAATTTCGTGGCATAGGTGACGGTCAAAATCCAAATAAGCGTAAGTGGATCCGCCGGCCAAAGAACAGCAAACGGTCCGGCATTTAGCACCTTCCAAACAAGGGAATATTCTCCGCCGGAAACCCAGTTCGTGATGTGCAAAATATGCGTTCCGCTCGCCATCACGATAAATCCGGCAAGAATAGGAAATAAAATTTGTAGGCTCGGCTTCAAGTCCAGCCTATCATCAAGCACCCCCCCAATCATCAGAATGACGATCCCCAGAACAAATCCAAGAACCTGTGCCGTCTCAATATTATGCGATCCAAGCCACGGACCCTGCGCGCCTGCTACTGCCGCGACTATTCCGATCAACAGAATAATAACAAGTCCGATACCAAGCCCGCCGAGCAATGGCGTGGGGTTTTCATGAATCTTCCTTTGTTCAGAAGGAATATCAATGGCATGTAAACGAAACGCCAGCTTTCTCGTAAAAAAAGCAAAGCCCCAAGAAATAATTCCCGCGGAAAGCAAAACCCAGGGTAAATATCGCATGATTTGGGCATCCATAATCGCATCTTTTCACGCTTTTCCCTTCGAAGCAACCATGCTGTCATTCCAGCGAAGGCCGGAATCCAGCCAAAAAATACACTGGATCCCGCATCAAGTGCGGGATGACAAAAATAGAATAACGTATGTGCAACCATGTTATTTTTGCCACTTTTCAACCTGCAATTCGCCCCCCGGCATGAGCACGATAGTGTCTTTTCGCCCAACGGTATTTTGAAGCAAAAGATCGGCGAGCGCGTTCTCAACACGATCTTGAATGACACGCCGCAAGGGCCTCGCTCCATATACAGGATCAAAACCAGCTTCCGCCAATTCTTCCACAGCCGCATCTTCTGCGCGGAAATTGATTCCCTTCGCTTCCAAGCGCTTCCTTACTCCCTCCAAAAGCAACCAGGCGATCTTCACCACATCCTCCATATCAAGCGGTTTAAATACAATAACGCCGTCAAAACGATTGATAAACTCCGGCCGAAAATGAGATTTGAGCTGATCTTCCAAAAGCCCGGTTTGAATGCGTTCAATCGAAGACCCGGCTCGGACTTCATCCTGGATATACTGACTGCCGGCATTTGAAGTAGCGACAAGCAAGGTATTTGTAAAATCAATCGTGCGCCCAACCCCGTCGGTTAAACGACCGTCGTCCATCACCTGCAAGAATAGGGTGAGGATATCGGCATGCGCCTTCTCCAGCTCATCAAGCAAAACAATACTGAACGGATTTTTTCGAACCGCCTCGGTAAGCAGCCCTCCTCGGGGATCTCCCGGCGCGCCAATCATGCGCGCGACGCTATCCGGACTTTGATACTCGGACATATCCAGCCGAACCATCCGCGTCTCATCGCCAAAGTACTCAGCGGCAATCGCTTTCGTTAACTCCGTCTTCCCAACCCCCGTCGGTCCGAGAAAAAGAAAATTTGCGATCGGCCGCTTCCCCTCTCTAATTTCAGCGCGCGCGCGACGCATCGCCTGCGCCACCGCCTTCACAGCTTCTTCCTGCCCAATAATTCGCTCGTGCAATTTCTCTTCAAGATTCATCAGC
>CBDULO010000148.1:0-2007 GCA_965368095.1 uncultured bacterium
CAAAAGCTATTATATGAACCCGGAGCAATACGTGGATCATGAGGAGCGTGAAAGCAAGGCGGCGGATATTCGCGGCCACAAGGTCGAGGTATTTATGACCAATCCCGTCTATACGGTTCATCCGGACGTGCCGATTATGCAGGCCGGAGCGATCATGCTTTCTAAAAGCATTCACCGGCTTCCGGTCATGGAAGGACCGAAACTTGTTGGGATCATTGATCGCGGTGAGATTTATCGCGCCATCATGGAGATCAATTACGGAAATGTTGTAAAATAAAAAGCATGCCCATTTATTTAACCGTGCTCCTTCTCGGTTTTGGAATCTACTTTTTGATTAAAGGAGCGGATTGGCTTGTTGATGGATCTTCCTCAATCGCGCGTCGGTATGGCGTGAGTGAATTGATCATCGGCTTGACGGTTGTCGCTTTCGGGACCTCCGCGCCGGAGCTTTTTGCGAATGTGATCGCCGCATTTCGCGGAAGCACGGACTTGGCTTTGGGTAATATTGTCGGAAGTAATATCGCGAATATTCTTCTTATTTTAGGGATTACGGCGATCGTCTACCCGGTTTCCGTAAAACTTTCTACGACATTTAAGGAGATTCCATTCAGCTTCCTTGCCGCGGCAGTGCTTGTCATTTTGGTGAGTGATGGAATCGCTTCGGGAACGTCGGTGCTGAATATCTATGATGCATTGATCTTGCTGGCATTTTTCATCATTTTTATTTACTACATGTTCGGACTGTTCCGATCCTCGCAAAACGATGCCAAGGAAGGGAAGGAGCGTAAGCAAAGTAAAAAGATTCCCATATATCAAGCGGCCTTGATGTCGCTTGGCGGTATTGTGGCGCTGACGATTGGCGGTGAGGCCGTGGTGAGAAGCGCCAAAGAAATCGGTTTGCAACTGGGAATTTCTCAGGCGATGTTAGGTTTGACGGTTGTTGCGATCGGAACCTCTCTGCCGGAGCTGGTGACTTCGGTCAAGGCCGCAATGAAGCGCAAAGCGGATATCGCCGTGGGAAATGTTGTTGGTTCGAATATTTTTAATATCTTTTGGGTGCTTGGGCTTACGTCGATGACGCGGCCGATTCCAGTAAGTACGGATATTTTTTGGGATATTGTCATTGTCATGGTTTCAACAATCTTCCTTTTTCTTTTTATGTTTACCGGGAAAAAACAGAAGCTGGAGCGCTGGGAGGGCGGGATGTTTATCATTCTCTACGTGACCTATATCGGCTTCACTATTGTGCGTGAACTTGGGATGGGTTGAGGCGAGCGGAGCATGATATACTTTTTACATGGATGAAGGTGTGTCCGCGTATCTTAGACGTGTCTTGCAAGGAGAGGTGCTTCTTCAAGAACCGATGAAAGAAGCATGCAGAGCCGCGGTTTTATTTCCCGTGCATGATGAGCCGGTGAGGCGCGTGCTTGATCTTCTGGAATCGGTTTACGAGCAGGAGGGAGTTTCTTTCGATGAGATTGAAGTCTTGTGTTTGGTGAATAATGAAGTTGATGATCAGTCAGGTTCTTATGAGCGGATTCGTCAGGCAAATCAACTGGTGATGGACTTGCCGGTTTGGCGGAATCAGCACGGTTTCGCGGATAGTGTTTTTGGTGATGCGGTGCGTGAGCGCGCGCTTCGCATACGCGAGAAAGTCCGGGCTTTTGTCATTGATAAAAGTACGGTCGGACATGAGATTTCCGGGTGTAATATTGGACGCGCAAGAAATAGATTATTGGGCGAAGCGGTTCATCGATTTTCAAGAATTGGAAGAAATGGATTGATTTTCATGACGGATGCCGATGTGGTGTTTTCGGATCCTCAGCATATCCGGAAGGGCATGCGCTTTTTTGAAGATGATCCTGCATTTATGGGGGGCGCCGGCGGCGTGGATTTCGTATTTGATCCCGATACGCTCAATACGAAAGAACGGGAGGATTTGCATGCACGTTTTTCGGATTATATTCTTCAGCGCCGATGGAAGCTGATTTCCCAATTTCTTTTGGG
>CBDULO010000149.1:0-1947 GCA_965368095.1 uncultured bacterium
GGTGAATCGCGCGGCATCTAAGAGCTTTGTTCTCACGAGTTTGGAGAAGGATATGGAGCGGCTTGAAGTGACTGTGGCAGATCTGGAAAATGCCTCAGCAGAAATGCAGGCGCTCGCGAATGTCGAAGAGCGTTTGAGAGATATGGGATATGTTTCCGTGGATCGCATGGAATTTGTCGATGTTCCTCGCGGGTATGCGCTGGCGAACTAAAAATGTTATGCTTCGACTTTTGCGGCAGTTGCCACAAAGGCCGGGACGAAACTCATAAGACAGGAGCCTTCCTCCGGAGAAAATCCTCCCTATAGCGTGATGGGAGGATTTTTCTTTTGTGAGGTTTAAAAACAAACAATTAATTCGCATGATATAATGTTTGCATGAACTTTATCGGCTCACTCTTCCAATTTTTTCTTGTTGATGTGCTTGGAAGCGTGCTTTATTTTCCTGTTTGGTGGTATACAGAAGGTTTTTTTGAAGTGATCGGCTTTGTGCGTCAGCGATTGGGGTATCGGTGGCGCGCGTATAGCTTTGCCTTGTGGATGAAAAATTTCTTTGTTCCGATGTATGGGCAATATGATTTAGCCGGGCGCGTGGTCAGTGTGTTTATGCGTTTCATTGTGCTTATTGGAAGAGGGGTCGCGTTCGTCTTTGAAGCTTTTGGGTACTTTCTCGTCACTGGGGCATGGTTATTGCTGCCGGCCGTAGCGTTTCTTTTTTTCTTTTTGAATCTTTTTCAAGGCTTTGCGAATCTTTTTTAATATGGAAGTAAACGCGAATTTTCAAGTCTGTCAGGATTGCGGAGCTGATCCGCGCGCGTCTTTGATTTGTAAAACTTGTGAAACAGCCGGAGTTGTTGGTCAATCGGCCGATGGATTTATTTTTTGGAAGCCGACGCTCGATCGCGCCTATTTCACCATGCGGAATTTTCGTCGAAAGGCGAATGCGATTATTCATTTATGTATTGGTCTTTTCATCTTGCTTGGACTTGCGTTCTTTGTATTTTATGCTTGGCCGGCGTTTAATTCCGGGGCGATTTATACAGCGCAATATTGGTTTAGCGGCATGCCGCATATCACGGGTTTTTGGCTCGCAGTTTTTACTGGGACATTCCTCTACTTCCGTTTAAAAAAATTCAGCGATCATGTTCGATCTTTGCCGGGCTGGGGCAAAACACAGGGTCAGATTGAGGCGATGCAGAAAAAAGCTGCTGAAACAAAAACCATGCGGGATATATCAGTATATTTCCAGGAAGCGGTTTTTGAACTTCTGGAAACAGCGTTCGCTCTCGCTGAAAAATCGGGATTAACCGAAGTTCAGCCCGTGCATTTATTCTCTGCCGCGCTTTCAACGACCGCTGGAGGAATTTTCTTTTCAAGACTTGGGATTACTTTTGATCAAATCAAACAGCCGTTGGCGAATATTGTTTCCGACGGGCAGGCGGGCAGTCCGACGCATCTATCCATGCAATCAAAACAGGTGCTTTTAAAAGCGTATCTGCATGCACGAGAAGCAGATCGACGGCATGTTGGGACGATCGAAGTTTTTTTGGAGGCTTTTGAAGCGGATGAGCGCCTCCAAGATATTTTGGACGCGGCCGGTTTTCCGCCGAAGGATGTACGTCACGTTGGCGAATGGATTCGCATTCAGGAAAGCTTGAAGGAAGAGCATGATCGCTTTGTAAAACTCGCCTCATTGAAGCCAACGACGGTGATGAATCGATCAATGACGGCGCGGCAGACGCCTTTGCTTGATACGTATAGCCAGGATCTCACCATCCTCGCGAGACAAGGGTATATCGCCCCGCTCGTTGGACGAAAACGAGAGATGGATGAGCTATTGCGGGCGATTGAAAGCGGACGGCGCTCGGTTTGCCTTGTTGGAGATACGGGCGTGGGGAAAAACGCGCTTGTGGAAGGTCTGGCGCGGCGCATGGTCGAAGAAGATGTTCC
>CBDULO010000150.1:0-1923 GCA_965368095.1 uncultured bacterium
AAATTGGAATAGCTGGATTTGATTAATCAAGATGTCGCGGGAGCGGGCGAAGAAATAAAAGAATTACGCGCCGGGTTAGAGAATAAACAAAACGAGGTTGAAACGTATCGTGGAGGGCTTGAGGAGCAAATCGCGAAGCTCGAAGCTGAGCAAAATGATCTTGAGCAACAGCGCGGTGCCATGAGTTCCTTGATTGCCGAGACGTCTGAGAAGGAGGCGGAGTTTCAAAAGATTTTATACGAGCTCCGACAGCAGCAGCAGGAAGAGGCGAATGCGGCAGCTTTGCTTGAGCAAAAATTAAAACAGAAATTGGATGAAATTGACGGAGCGCTTGCTCGCGGAGACGTGCTTCTGAATTGGCCGGTTCCTCCAAAGCGCGTGACGGCGAGTTTTCACGATCCAACGTATCCTTATCGGCATTTATTCGAGCATTCCGGCGTTGATCTTGCTGTTCCAACTGGCACGCCTATTCGTGCCGCGGCCGGCGGATATGTCGCTTTTACACGTCTTGGCCGCCAATACGGGAATTATATTATGGTGATTCATTCCGGGGGCATCGCGACCGTTTACACGCATTTGTCTAAGTTTAATGTTCAGGCGGATTCATATGTGGAACGCGGAGAGATCATCGGATACTCCGGCGGAGCGGCGGGAGCATACGGTTCCGGGCTTTCGACGGGGCCTCATCTTCACTTTGAAGTGAGACAGAACGGTATTCCAACGAATCCGCAACAATTTTTACCAAGCAGATAAATTGAAACGACCAGCTGAGAGGCTGGTCGTTTTTGTAGTAGGTAGGCGGATGTCTCAGGCTTGGCCGAGGTACATGATGGGCTGGAGCTCGGCAAAGCGGATGCTGGCGAGCCATCGAACATCATCATCTTCGTCTCTTGCTCGCGCGAGGAGAAGCGCCTCATCATCATCACAGCGCTGGGCGACGTGACGACGAATAGCGACGAAGGGCGAGTGTCGCAGAATGACGGCGAGCGCCTTCTGGTCTTGGATGTGAACCACGGCCGCGAGGGCCAGCTCTATGTCTCGTCCGAAAACGATTGCGAGCAAGTGCGCGACCGAGGTCAGCCGGTGGATAGCCATGATGCGCGTGCGACGATTCACCGACTCATCCATCGCGAGTCCGAGCAGATTCGTTTCATGCCGGATGAGCGAGATCGCTTGCCGCACCTCATCCATGTCGAGGCTTCGCTTGGCGATCTTCATGAGTTCTCCGTCCGGCGTGGTGAAGTCGACTCGCATCGATTTCCCAGACCTGAACGGAGCATTCTCGGCGGCTTGATCGATGAGATCGTGCGCCCAGCCATGAGACATGCCATTGAAGAATCTTAGCGTGAGCAATGCTACGCAGTATCCTTCTTCCAATTTCTCGCGTACTTTTTTGAACATCTATCCTTCCCTCCCTATGGAAATGAGCTGGTTTAGTATATGGAAAAATGGGGTTTTGTCAATGGTTTGGGAGGAATATATGAAGAAAAATAGGCTCTTTTAGCCTATTTTTACACTGTCCTTTGCTGAATCGATTATTTCATATTCAGCGAATTCCTCGGCAACACTGTCCAAAATTCCATTCAGCTCATTTAATGTATTGATACGAACAAGTTTCGAACGGATTTCTTTCCAGCCGGAAAATCCTTTGAAATACCAGGGGAGGTGCTTTCGAAGTTTGATAAGTCCTTTTTCTCCATAATGTTCCGCTTGAAGCCGGCCATGTTCTTTGATAATGGCGATACGTTTTTCGAGTGTTGGATCAGGAAGTTTTTCGCCGGTTTCCAGATAGTGCTCAATTTGTTTGAAAATCCATGGGCGGCCGAGTGCTCCTCGGCCAATCAAAACGCCGTCGGCCTTTGAAACCTCAAGCGCTTCTTTGGCAAGCTCGGGGCTTGTTACATCGCCGTTTAGTAAAAATGG
>CBDULO010000151.1:0-1920 GCA_965368095.1 uncultured bacterium
GGGAAAAGGGTACGCTATTTTTCATAGAAAAGTTGAGATTATACCGTATATACTATCACATTCGCATATCTTGATAAATTAAAATCTCGATAAAGGAATTGTGAACGCATCCGTTATCAAAGCACTCGCTCCGGTGTGTTCTTGATAATCTCAATCGCCTCTTTGGGTGAATCGCATAGCTGCATAAGGGACAGATCTTCTTTTCCTATCGTCTCCAAATGATCGCGCAATTCATGCTTGATCCAGGCAAGAAGCGGTTCCCAGAATTCTTTCCCGACAAGAATGACCGGAACATCGCTCGACATCTTTCCTGTCTGAATCAATGTTACCATTTCAAAAAGCTCATCGAGCGTGCCGAATCCTCCCGGGAAAAATACATAGGCTTGCGCGGAAGCGGAAAGCATCACCTTTCTCGTAAAGAAATAATGGAACCCCTTCCCTTTTTTCACATATTTATTTTTTCTCTGTTCTTCGGGAAGACTGATATTCAAACCGATAGACTCTCCGCCTTCATCAAACGCGCCGCGATTCGCGGCTTCCATAATCCCCGGGCCGCCGCCGGTAATCACCGTAAAATCCTCTTTCGCGCAAAGGGCCGCAAGCTCGCGCGCCATTTTATAATATTTATTTCTTGATGAAAGCCGCGCGCTTCCAAAAAAAGTAACCTCTCGGTGTAGTTGAGAGAGAAATTCAAATCCTTCGACGAACTCCGACATGATGCGGAAAATTCGCCAGTTAATATTTTCTGTGAAGTCATCTTCAAAATACGGGACGCAGCGATCATCCTGATCGCAAAGCCAGCGATAGGCTCGATGCTGGCTTGTCGCTCCTCCGCTGGAACCTGTCCAAGACGGCTGTGACGATGTTTTGGCAAAGCGTTTTTTCTTTCCGGTCCCCGCCTGCTGATTCGGCTTGCTCTTCTTCTTTGGCATGAACTGATTTTATCATAGAACAGATAATACGCCTGTGGTCAGCTTGGGAAAATAAAAAACCCGCCCTCAAAAGAGGCGGGTTCTTTGATCGAACATTCTTTATAGAACGGCGTCCTTTGCTGCTTTTGCAACTCGGAACTTCACGACGGTCTTTGCAGGAATCTGAATAGACTCTCCTGTCGCCGGGTTTCGACCCATGCGCGCCTTTCGGTCCTTTTTAACGAGCTTTCCAATACCTGGAATTGTAAACTCACCATTGTTCACTACTTCGCTATATGCGAGCTCAGCAAGCATATCCATGAACTGCTGTGCGTCTTTCTTTGTACAGTCGCACTTTTCCGCGAGCGTGTTCATGAGCTGTGATTTTGTCATCTTAGCCATAATAAATACCCTTTAAAAATTAGTATTATATTGGGGTTGTAGGCCCATTATGCTTGCTCTACTCCAAAAACACAAGCATTTATGGGGATTTCGTCAAGCCCCCTCGCTTCGCCTTCGTTTTCGAAGCCATTCCCCAGTCAAAGCCGCCAGAGCAAACATCTCCAGCATAGACACCCAAAAAAGCGGATTGAAGTAGAATAAAAAGACTTCTTGAAGCGCATGCCCGGAAAAGAGTACCGGTAAATTAAAGAGCAAATCAAAGAAAAATGCGACGGCAAACAGCATAAGGCCAAAGATAAATCCCGTTTTCGCATTTGCCGGAACACGCTTCGTTCCGAAATACCAAATGGTAAATAGCGGCGTTGTAATAAGAAGGAGAAACATCCCCCAAAACAGAAGATAGCTCGACACGTCTCCCGCGGAAGCAAAATTAATCCTGGTATAAATTCCGATCAATAGCGTGAGCAAAAAAGAAACGGCATAATGCATGGACGCAATACCGATGGCGCGCCACGGCTGTAAAAATGTCATATGATCAAAATCATATCATGCGAAATTGAAAAGCCAGCCCGAGGTTTGGGCTGGCGAGAGACCGATCACGCAATTC
>CBDULO010000152.1:0-1889 GCA_965368095.1 uncultured bacterium
GGACGAGTTGGCAAATCGATCCGGGCGGGCAAGCGTACGCCGAAGTAAAATTTAAGAATACCGGAGCAAATACGTGGTTTCGTGACGGGAATCACTTTGTTTCAATTTATGGATCTGACAAAAGCTTGAAGGAGAGAGATAGCGTATTCGCCACATCGCATTGGCTTTCGAATCAACAGCCGGCGAAACTTCAAGAAGCTTCTGTTTCGCCTGGGGCGATCGGTACGTTCAAGATTGAGCTTCGTGCGCCAAATACGCCGGGGAGTTATTCTGAACAATTTACGCTCGCTTCGGAAGATACAGCTTGGATGAGCGGCGGCTCTTTTGTGCTTCCGATTGTCGTGACGGGAAGCGCGACGCAAGTGACACAAAATACGATTCCTGAAAGTCAGATCGCTTCAGCTTCAGACGGATATTCGGCAAGTCTGCTTTTGAAATCCACGAACCAGGTAAGTCTTCAAGGGAATGGAAGTATTGGGCTCATGTACGGATTTAAAAATACCGGAATAAAATCGTGGAAGACGCTTAGTTTAAAAATCGCTGGCGTTCAAGCGGCGAGTGTGGATATTCAACCGAAGGATTTCAGAGATAGTTCATGGAAGGATTCCGCTATTCCCGCCGAGGTGAGCGCGCCGACAAACCCCGGCGAGCTCGGATTTATCTCTTTCAAATTAAAAGCCCCGCCAAAGAAAGGAAATTATACCGCGAATTTTCAGCTCTATGCCGATGGCGTAAAAGTTGATGGCGGATATCTTGAAATTCCTGTCACCGTAACGGCTGATGGCGTGGTTTATGAAGATACGGTTCCCCCAACCTCCAGTTATTACGATCCAAGCAATGTCGATGTTTCTCTTTTGCCAAATGAACCGATTGTACGCGTGGGACTATTCAAAACAATAGATGATCGCATGGTTATTCGTGCAAAATATGTGCCGATTCATGTGAAATTGAATGGAAAAACAGTTTGCACATTATTGTTGGGGCAGGAGGCTTCCGTAGAATTTAATCGCAGTTCGAAATTGTATTCATTAGCCGGAGGTGCCTGCTCGAGTCAGTCGGCGGGAGTGTATGTCTTTGAGGCGAGTGACGGAATTTCACCCATGGAAATGTCGGATTTTTCTCGTCCAGTTTCATGGTTGCCAGGAGCGAATGACAATACCTTCCGCGCAAAGCTTGAGCTTCGATATGTTCCTTCAACGGAAAATGTTTGGACGATTAATGAGTTGCCAGTGGAATTATACTTGAGAGGGTTGGCGGAAACGTCTGAAATCAGTCCGTTTGAATATCAGAAGGCGCTTCACACGGGAGCGCGCACATATGCGAATTATCACATTCAAAGAAATACGAAGCATGGCGGCGTGTTTCATATCGATGCGAAATACGATCAGGTGTATCGTGGATACGGAGCGGAAGAGCGTAGCCCAAGTATTGTGCGAGCGGTAAATGAAACGCGTGGACAAATCGTGACCTATGATGGGAAGCTTGCAATTACGCCGTATTTCTCGCGCTCGGACGGCCGCACGCGAAGCTGGGGCGAAGTCTGGTATGGCGGTTCTAGATATCCATGGCTTGTATCGGTTCCGGTTCCGTGGGATGCGGAAAAAGGCCGAACGCTTTGGGGTCATGGTGTTGGGATGAGTGCGACAGGCGCGCTTGACGCGGCCAATGACGGATGGAACTATGAACGCATCCTTAAATATTTCTACACAGGAATCGAATTAAAGCAGATTTATAAATAAAAATATTCACAAATGAGAGTGTGAAGCTCTCATTGTGTCTCCAAAAGCTGTCATCCCGAAGAGCTGAGGGATCTTCCGATTATGCAAGCGGATGATTTCTCACATGCATTCGAAATGACGCCTCGTGGATAGATCCTTCGACTCATCAGC
>CBDULO010000153.1:0-1886 GCA_965368095.1 uncultured bacterium
CATTCACGCCGAACCGCTGTTTTTAATCCGCTAAAACTGAAGTCCAAGCTTTTATCGTGCAACATGGGCCGCGGCAATACAAATGCTTCCCGATCGCCTTCTTCAGCCAACTTCGAAATCTGAGGACCGCCCGGATATGGCAGCCCCATAAGTTTTGCGGACTTATCAAAGGCCTCCCCGGCCGCGTCATCGCGCGTTTCACCAATAAGCTTATACTCTCCAAAATCTTTCATGAGCACAAGCTCGGTATGCCCTCCGGAAACGATGAGCACAAGCAACGGGAATGCCCATTGCTTTCTCGCTTTTGGATCAAGCCACGCCGAAGCAATATGCCCCTCCAAATGATTCACGCCAATCACCGACTTTCCCGAAAGGAATGATAATACTCTCGCCGACTCCAATCCAATGCGAAGCGCGATAGAGAGACCCGGGCCTTGCGTCACGGCGATCGCATCGATGTCCTTCATTCCCTTTTTTCCCACCACTGAATCCAAAAGATGCACCATTTCCGGCACATGATTTCTTGCGGCAACTTCTGGAATCACCCCGCCATATTTTTGGTGAATGGGGATTTGAGAAGAGACAATATTTTTTTTGACCTTCACATCCGTTTTCCCAAATTCAAGAATGGCAACGGCGGTTTCGTCGCAACTGGTTTCAATTCCTAGAATGCGTTTCATGAATAGAACTAAAGCATGATTTGCCTGCCGAAGGCAATCCCAAGTGATCCGAACAAAATACACATATCCACGGCATCTGCTTGCATACGATTAAACGGCCGTTGAAGAAACCGCTCCATCATATGCTGTATAAAGGTCTGTTCTTGCGGCATGCAGTCCAATTTTTTCTGTAAAAGAGAAAACGCGCACCCTCGAAAAATCACCATATGTGCTCGATGCGCCAATGCAAGGAAAGCAAATGTCCAAAAAGGAAGCAGAAGGCTCACAAAAAGAGCGGCCAGCATCATGCACACATGTGTCCAAAAAAGCACTTCTCGTAAAATCCATTTCAGCATATTTCTTTGAAGAGTCACTTTACGATACAATAAAGACATGAAGCTTGAAAATATGCGTCACGCGATCACAAGGAGTCCGGCGACCTATGCGCGCTTGAGCCTCATCGCACTCGCCGTATTCACGACCGTCTATCTTGTACGACAACCTGATCCGACCGCAAGCGAGTTCTTTTCTTTTCACGCGAGAAATATCGCCGTCCTCTATGCCATCTTGATTGGATTCATTGCCTCGGAAGTCATTTCGCGGCGGCTCCGTCTCGATGAATATGTCGCGCTCGAATTAAATAAAGTTCGCCGCCTCTATCATCTTTGCTACCACATCTTTCTTGCGAATAGCGGATTGAAAGTCTGGTTTGAAGATATTGAAACAGCCATTATCAAATATCTTCTTGTTTTTGAAGAGAAGCCTCTTACGGATTACCCGGCGGGCAGTGCGGCATTCCGAAATATCACTTATGCGATTTATTCTCTCCCAAGCGTAAAGCTCAAGCGCTCGCAAGATTTATATAAGGCCCTTCTCGACACAACGGCGGAAGCGACCGAGTCGAGACAGCTCATTAAAAATACGCTCACGAATAATTATGTCGGGCACTTTGCCTGGGTCATCCTTCTGGTTGTAACCATTACCTTTGGATTTTTTATTATCGGCACAACGCCGGACACGTTTACGCATAAGCTCGCGACGGGCTTTGTCATTTTCAATCTCTTTCTTATTCTACAACTCATCTTTGAATATAGCCGTATTAACAGAAGAAAGGCCCGCTTCTACTCTCAACAATATTTGAATAATCTTGAAAGTCTGAATCTGGTGGAAAAAGCGGAAGCGCTCAGCCAAGAGAATTCTCAAAGCTCTTCAAAAACAAAATAATAT
>CBDULO010000154.1:0-1862 GCA_965368095.1 uncultured bacterium
ATTTATTGTTTATACATATGAAAAATATGATGTCTCACAAGCATAAGCACTGGGGTCTTCTCGCCCTTCGCATCGCTCTCGGAATTGTTTTTATCTTTCACGGCTGGGGAAAGCTTACGGATAACCCTGGCATCGATGCCTTTACCGGCATGCTGACCGGACTCGGTCTTCCGCTTCCGGGATTCTTCGCCTGGCTCGTTGCTCTTATTGAATTTGTTGGCGGCATCCTTCTTATCGCCGGCGTATTCATGCAGTATACAACCATCCTTCTCGCGATTGTGATGCTGGTCGCGCTCGTCATGGTAAAGAAATTTCAACTTCCGGCGGCGGACGCGGATCTCGCGCTTCTTGGAGGCCTTATCGCTCTCTTTACGACCGGGCCCGGAAAATACGCTCTTGGAAAACATGAGCATCATGAATGCAAAGATGGAAGCTGCAAAGTGCAGGAAGCTCCGGGAAAAGAAGAAAAACCATCCGCCTAGTTTCTTTATTCAAAAAACACCCTCTCGCGAAGAGGGTGTTTTTATATGCGCCGCAATCGTCGCAAAATCCGGTATATTGTTTTACGAATGGGCGTATCAATTGTTCCGATATATTCAAGATGTTCACCCCCAAACCCTTTTTTATACCGACTAATGCCTTTCCAGCTTTTTTTATAATCAATGGATGCTTCATCTTCCGGATTCTCTCCCCAAAAATCGTACCAATGCATTTTCGCTTCTTTCGCCTCTTGAATTGCCGCCCAGTGAAGCGCATATGGAGCCATGAGACTTCTCATGCTGGAACTTGAAGCGCCGTATAAATAGGTCACCGTATCGCCGCTCCAAATCTCTATCTGACCGGCGATCATCTTTTTTTCAAAAGAAGCGAGCCGCAGCTTCGCGATATTTTTTTCAGAAAGAAATGCAAATGTTTTTTTCAAATAAGCGTCATCATGCTGAGTGAATTGTCCGCGAGCCGCCGTCTCTTTCATGATATCCAAGAAATCGCCCAGATCCTTCTTACTTCCCAAATGCGTTTTTACGTTTTTCTTTTCTGAAATACGAATATTATATCTGGTCTTTTGATGCATGCCTTCAAGAATTTCTTTTTCCGTTTGATGCAAATCCAGTCTTCGCGTACTGGAGGGATTGAGGGATGTTTTTCGTTCCCAGCCGGATGGAATCTCAAGAGCCATGCTTAATATCATCGGTTCTAATCTCAAAAAAACGGCCTCCTGAAGATTTTTTGAGGCGAATGCTCGCAATGCCTGCAATACCTGTTCCGCGTTTCTTGCTCCAGCCGCAGAAAATACCGGTCCTTTCGGCGCGAACCAATATCCGCCAACAAACGGCCTTGGTTCAAATTGGATTTGGCAAAGCGCTTGAAGCGCTCCGTCATGCTCGATATATAGCCGTTTTATTTTTTTTCCTAGGCTTTTTTGAAATTCACCCCAAACAAAACTCTGGGTAAATGGACGAAATGAAATATTTTTCACCGCCTGCTCCCATTCTTTTTCTTCCATGATTTCACGAATGCGCATATTATCCTGCAATAAGTCTCAGCGCTTCGCGAATACGATCCGAGGTATCTTCAATGCCAGCCGGAATGCGTTTGATTGCCTCATGCGCCTGCATAGATGAATAGCCTAGACCAATGAGTGCATCTCTCACGTCCTTGTCTGCCGTTGATTCTGTTTTTTCTTCAACGAGCTGCCCTTTCAATTCCAAAATAATTTTTTGCGCCATCTTTTTTCCAACGCCGGGGGCACTTGTAATGAAGGTAATATCTCCATGCAAAATGGCTTCGCGTACAGTGCCCGCGGAGCCCAGAGAGAGCATCACGAGCGCGACTTTTGGACCGACGCCGGAGACACCGAGAAG
>CBDULO010000155.1:0-1855 GCA_965368095.1 uncultured bacterium
AGATATACATGCTCAAATTCAAGTCCTTTCGCCGCGTGAACGGTCATAATTTTTACCAATTCCGGCCCGATATCGGGATCAAGCTGAATCGACCCTTCCTCTCCGCTGTCGAGTTCCAATTGGAGTTCGTCTAAAAACCCTTTCAAACTCGGATCTTGCACCGCGCCTTCATATCTTCGAATACGGTCCGCAAATGCATTTAATAAGTGCAAGGACTCGCGCTTCTCTTTTTCCGGCAAGCGCATAATGTATTGCAGGTATCCGGTTTCATTCAACGCCAATTGAAGAAGTTTGAGCGCCGATTCTCTGCGGGAAGTGACTTGAAGCGCGTGGATGATCGACTGTAAAGATTGCAGATGCGTTCGACCATCTTCTGACACTTGGATTTCACTGAGATGCTTTAATCCTTCCCAAATGGAATACCCTTTTTGATTAACATAGTTTAGCAATTCAGAAATATCTTTGGTTGGAATATGGAAAGACGGGATATGCAAAACTCTCCACGCCGGGATTGAGTCATGCGGCTTCACGCACATTTGCAATATACTGATTACATCAAGAATGACGGGTTTGCCGTATAGCCCTCTGAGGGCAAAAAATTGAAATGGAATCCCCGCTCGTTCCAATGCTCCAAGAAAGGGCGTGGCCGTGTCATTGGAACGAACAAGAATGGCAAAATCATTCCAGGTAGCTTTCGGAAAGCGCTGTTTCTTTTTCTTGATATCTTCCGCGACGGCTTCCGCTTCGTCATCAATGGAATGATGCCAGATGAGATTCACATCTCCTCCATCGCCTGTCATTGCATCGAGGCTCTTGTTGAGATTCATGTCCTTCAGACGCACCTCAAGCCGATTTGGATCATTATGCTGAATAAAGGCATAGGCTTTATCGAGAATCTCTTTTCTGGATCGATAATTTTTTGTAAGTACAATGGCTTTCGCGTCCGGAAAATCATCGCGAAATTGAAGAATATTCGCGAGAGACGCTCCGCGAAATTTATAAATCGCCTGATCATCATCCCCGACAACCGTGATGTTTTTTTTCTTTCCGGCTAATAGCTTCAAGAGTTCGTATTGCGCCCAGTTTGTATCTTGAAATTCATCAACGAAAATATATTGAAATTGCTCGCGATACTCTGCCAGCACGGCCGGGCGCGTTTGAAAAAGCCTGAGCGTCTCGAGAATAATGTCTCCAAAATCAAGACAGGCCTCATTCCGCAATAATTGTTGATATGCCCCATACACCTCCCCCAATTCGATAAGGCGTTTCCGCTCATCTTCAATGATTTCTTTCTCCAAGCCAAGATCCGCGTTTTTCGCGAACTCTAAATAGGCTTCGGGAGTTACCCCCTCATCTTTTGCACGTGAGATATGTGTGAGAATCCCTCGGAGAAATTTTAATGGATTTCCGATCGGTCGATAATGATCGAGCGGGAGATCGTCGATATGTCGTTTTAGTAAAAGCCATGCGTCGGTATCGGTAAGAATGCGAAATTGATTTGGCAAACCGATCTCAAGCGCATGCTGTTCAAGGATTCTTTGGCAAAATCCATGGAAGGTTGATATCCAAAAATCGTATGCTCCATTTGGAAGAAGTTCGAGCACGCGATCTTCCATTTCTTGCGCCGCCTTTTCCGTGAAAGTCAGCGCAGCGATATTTTGCGGTTTGAGATTTGCCGCCTGAAGAAGATGCGCGTATCGGTGAGTGAGTACGGTCGTCTTTCCGGTCCCGGCTCCCGCAACAATCAAAAGCGGTCCCGCTCCATGAAGAACCGCCTGTTCCTGCTCTTCATTCAGCTCCTTTCGTGTATCTGACATGCCTCGTATCTTATGCGCCGGAACACCCGCATGCAACC
>CBDULO010000156.1:0-1833 GCA_965368095.1 uncultured bacterium
AATCATATGGCCGCTTCCGTAATCGGGCCATTTGAAAACAAAGAGGAGGTGCGTGCCATGTTCCCATTCGCCTAAAATGGCGAGCCTTGCAAAAGTGGCCGAAATGCGGTAGGTATTACGAGAAAGTTATGAATAAACTCATCATTGCAAATTGGAAGATGCACTATGGTCCCGTGAAAGCGGGGGCTTGGATTCGCGCATTTCGCCGCGAGCGTTTGCCGAAAGAATTAGACATCGGCGTTGCCGTTCCTCATGTGAGCTTAGCGGCGGCGAGATCATCGCTGGGACGCGCCGGCGTGCCATTCTTGGGGGCGCAAAATGTCTTTTGGGAAAATGAAGGATCCTATACGGGCGAAGTCGGTCCGGAAATGCTCAAAGAATTCAGCTGTGTCTTTTCTCTCGTTGGGCATAGCGAACGAAGACGCTTTGTCGGTGAAACCGACGATATGGTGGCGAAAAAAGCCGCAGCTCTTCAGAAAGAAGGAATTTCACCATTAGTATGCGTTGGAGAAACACCGCTTGAACGAAAAGCGGGAAAAGCAAAAGCCACGGTTCGAAAGCAGGTGACGGCCGCATTGAAAAAAGGTGCTGTCGCGGGCGGAAAAGCGCCGCTCATTTTTGCCTATGAACCTATTTGGGCAATTGGAAGCGGAAAATCTTGCCCGCCGGACGAAGCGAAAGCCATGCATGACGTGATTCGCGATGTGCTGACAAAAAAGTTTTCAAAAAAACTCGCTGAGGAAACGCGCATTCTTTACGGAGGGTCGGTGAGCAAGCAGACGGCGATTGAATATATGACAACCACCGGTGTCGATGGCGTGCTTGTTGGCGGCGCCTCACTGGATCCAAGAGAGTTCGGGTTATTGTGTCGCGCGGCCTTGCCGGCATAAATCACATGACTATTTCAATTATTGCAGCGATTATTGGAATCGTCGCCCTTGTGGTGATGGGACTGTTGATCGCGAAGCACTGGAAAGAGATTCGTCTTCTCGATCCGATGTCGCTTAAAGAAGAGCAGGCGAAAAAACAGCGCGAACAAATGATTATGCGACGGTTTGAGCGTCTAAGCGCCGATCGGCTTGAAGGGGTAAAGCGTTTTGGACGCCAGTTTGGGAGAAAGGCAACGCAGTCTTACCGAAAAGCATATCGGAAGCTAAAGCGCGTAGAGCACGCATATAAGAAGACATCGAATCCGCTTTCGACCATGGGACCGTCAACGGAAGATCGTATCAAGAATCTTTTGGGGGAGGCGCGCGGATTCGCACGAGATTTGAAATGGGCGGATGCGGAACGCCGCTATCTCGAGGTGCTCTCGCTCGATAAAAGAAATGTCGATGGATTCCGCGGTCTTGGACAGATCTATCTAAAACAAAAGCTCTATCCGCAGGCAAAAGAAACATTCGAATTCCTGCAAAAAATCAATAAAGCTGATGATATGGTCTATGCCGGTCTCGCGGAAATTGCTCTCGCAGACGAAAATATCGCTCTCGCGGAGCGCATGCGAATCAAGGCGGTTGAGGAGAGTCCGAAACAGGCGCATCGTCACGCGGAGCTTGCCGAGTTCTATCTGGAGCAAGATGACCCTGAAAAAGCGTGGCCCGAAGCAAAGCTGGCATCCGATCTTGAGTCTGGAAGTGCAAAATACCTTGAATTATCTTTGGAGACTGCTATACTCCTCGGCGATCGAAATGAGGCAAAAGAGCGCTTTCAGAAGCTTCGATTGCTCATTGAGGATCAGTCGCGATTCCAGTCCTGGAAGAAAAAAATCGACGAATTGGAATCATAAAAACACATGCGCCTCTAAGAGGTATGCCGTTGTAGCTCAGCTGGTAG
>CBDULO010000157.1:0-1829 GCA_965368095.1 uncultured bacterium
GACGTTACCTTTACAAGTGCCTCACAGTGGAATGGTTCGGGTATTCCTGAAATCTGCATTGCAACATGGAAGCTTGGCTGCGGCCATGGATTCGCCGGTGTTGGGTTATGAGCTGGCTTCAGCAAGTCAAAGATGCCTAGAAAGGCAGGTTTTTGCTGCGGACCAACGGTGGTAGCGAAATCGCAGACAATCATGTAATCAAGCTTCATAATTCACTTTCAATTTACTCCAATAATTTCGGTTCGTTTGCGGCTTGGATGATGCCGTTCTTTTGTTCGTATCGAGAGACATTATCTTCAAGCGCTTTCAAAATACGCTTCATATGCCTTGGACTTACAATAAGTCTTGAGACAAGTTCGCCCTGAGGCGGAAAACCGCTGATGAAGTCGAGCACGAACTCTTCCGAGCTATGCGTGACTTGCATCATATTGGCATATTTTCCGCCGAGCCATGCGTCCGGGATCTTTACATTAATTTCGGGCATAAATAGTTTGGGGTCTGGAGTTAGGAGCTGGGAGTTAAGTATTAGCTATTTGACTCCTTATTTGAGTCACTGTCGGTATCGCCGGTCTCTTTCGCTTCTTCGGGCTCGGTCGCCTCGGTTTCTGTGGCTTCGGTTTTATCTTCCGCACTTACTTCAGCTTCCGGTCGGTCTTGATAGAGCGCCGCTCCGACTTTTTGCGCCTCGGTTGCGAGCTCGTCCGCGGCTTTCTTAATCGCTTCGAGGTCATCCCCTTCGTGCACCGCTTTCAAAGCAGTGAGCTTTTCTTCCACGATTTTCTTGTCTTCTTCTTTCACCTTGTCGCCCGCGTCTTTCAACATTTTTTCCGTTGTATAGATCATGGTTTCCGACATATTTTTCACCTCAACGGATTCGCGGCGTTTCTTGTCTTCTTCCGCATGCGCCTCGGCATCCTTTTTCATCTTCTCAACTTCTTCATCCGAGAGATTGGTTGAAGCAGTGATGGTAATGGTCTGTTCTTTTCCACTTGCTTTGTCGACGGCCTTCACATTCAAGATGCCATTCGCATCGATATTGAAGCTGACTTCAATCTGCGGAACGCCGCGCGGCGCGGGTGGAATGCCTGAGAGAGTGAATCGTCCCAAGGACTTATTATCCGCAGCCATTTCACGTTCTCCTTGAAGCACATGCACCTCAACAGAAGGCTGGCTGTCGGCCGCCGTGGAGAAGATCTGTGATTTCTCAGTCGGGATGGTCGTATTCTTTTCAATCACTTTCGTCATCACGCCTCCAAGGGTTTCGATTCCAAGAGAGAGCGGCGTGACGTCGAGCAAAAGAAGATCGCCTTTAATGTCCCCCTGAAGATTTCCGGCTTGAATCGCCGCGCCTGTGGCAACAACTTCATCCGGATTCACGGATGCATTCGGCTTCTTTCCAAAGAATTCCTCAACCTCCTTTTGGATAAGCGGCATGCGCGTCATTCCGCCAACGAGAATCACTTCATCAATATCTTTTTCCGTGAGCTTGGAATCTTTCAAAGCCATGCGACATGCTTCCAGCGTCTTCTTTGCGAGATCGCCAGCAAGCTGTTCGAGCTTCGCGCGCGTCAATTTCAACATGAGGTGTTTTGGTCCGGTTGCGTCGGAAGTGATAAATGGCTGATTTACCTCGGTTTCTTGCGCGCTTGAAAGCTCAATCTTCGCTTTTTCCGCCGCGTCTTTGATTCTCTGAAGGGCGAGCTTGTCGGCGCCAAGATCAATTCCTTCCTGTTTTTTGAATTCATCAATAATCCAGTCGATAATGACTTGGTCGAAATCATCTCCACCCAAATGCGTATCTCCGCTTGTCGCGAGTACCTCAATGGTAT
>CBDULO010000158.1:0-1743 GCA_965368095.1 uncultured bacterium
AATATATTGAAATTCCAGAGGCGGACCGAGCGCATTATTCGGCCCGATCCATTGATCCGGAATATAAATTTCCATTCGGTCAAAAAGAACTTGGGGGTTTGTCGAATCGCGCTGACTACGATCTTGGGAGGCATCAGGAAGCGTCAGGGCAAGATTTGCGCTGGCTCGATCAAATGACGGGCGAACGATATCTGCCGCATGTCATTGAACCGACATGGGGGCTTACGCGTTGCGTTCTCGCCGTGCTTTCGGAACATATGGATATGGATGAGGCGCCTTCCGGAGAAGGGGAGAAAGATACGCGAACAGTTTTGCGTCTTCCACCGGCCCTTGCTCCCGTAAAAGTCGCCGTACTTCCGCTCATGAAAAAAGAAGGTCTTCCGGATATCGCGCGAACACTCATCACAGAACTTCGAAAAACCGGACACTTAATCGAATATGATGAAGGCGGTTCAATCGGAAAAAGATACCGACGACAGGATGAAATTGGAACGCCTTGGTGCATCACAATAGACCCAGAAACAAAAGAAGATAAAGCCGTCACCATTCGTCACCGTGATGAAATGACGCAAGAACGCTTGGCACTCGCCGATGTGCCGGCTTGGTTCAATGAACAAATGAATAAATAAATATGCCATTAGAAACAAAAACACTCCCAAACGGAATGCAGGTGATTTATGCACCGCGAGAGCATGCAAGTTCAGTGACGGTCATGGTATTTACCCGCGTGGGTTCAAGATACGAAACAAAAGAAATTAACGGCTCTTCACATTTTATCGAGCACTTGATGTTCAAAGGAACCGAGCGCCGTCCAACCACATTGGATATTTCAAAAGAGCTGGATCGTTATGGAGCGCAATTCAATGCCTTCACCGGGAAAGACGCGACCGCCTACTATGTAAAAATTGACGCGAAGCATGGAGCGCTCGCCACGGATCTTTTGCATGATATGCTCACGCAATCAAAATTTGACCCTGTGGAGATTGATCGCGAACGCGGCGTTATCATCGAAGAGATTAATATGTACGAGGACAATCCTCGAATGCATATTGAAGATTTGCTCGAAGAAGTGCTTTTCCCAAATTCCACTCTCGGTTGGAATATTGCC
Source organism: uncultured bacterium (assembly GCA_965368095.1). Taxonomy (GTDB): domain Bacteria; phylum Patescibacteriota; class Patescibacteriia; order 2-12-FULL-60-25; family 2-12-FULL-60-25; genus 21-14-all-47-17. The sequence continues at coordinate 1,109 of CBDULO010000158.1, forward strand.
GGACCGCGAGAAGTGATTCGAAATGTGACGCGTGATCAGCTCATTAATTATCGTGATGCGTATTATGTACCGGAACGCATGGCAGTTGTCGTAGCCGGATCGGTGAACGAGGAGTTAAAAGAAGATATTGAATCGCGTTTTGGGCAAATTGAGGCTCCAAAAGAAAAGCGAGATAAAACGTTCGCATCTTTTGAGGTTCCGGAAAAGCTGGAAGAGCCCCTCGCGCTTCAGACGAAAAATACCGAGCAGGTTCAGCTCGGCATCGCCTTTCATGGTCTATCGATGTCGGATGCTGAGCGTCCGGCGGCAAATCTCCTTTCGGTGATTCTTGGCGGGAGCATGTCTTCACGGCTTTTTATTCAGGTTCGCGAGCGTCTGGGCCTTTGTTATTCGATCAATGCAAGGCATCAGAGTTTAGACGACACGGGCGTATTCACCATTATGTCGGGACTGGAAAAGACGAGATTGAAAGAAGCGATTGAAGTAATTTGGAAAGAGCTGCAGAAAACCATTCAAGAGCCGGTAAGCGACGAAGAGCTTATGCGCGCAAAGGATTATATTGTCGGGAAGACAACGCTTTCGATGGAGGACTCTTCAAATGAAACGAATTGGTATGGGAAATTATGGCTTTACGG
>CBDULO010000159.1:0-1707 GCA_965368095.1 uncultured bacterium
GAAGGGCGCGGGAAGTTGTTAGTTATTGAATGGCCGGAGAAATTGAGCGCTTGGCTGCGTATGCAGTCGTGTAAAAAAATGCAGATAAAAATCGAACCTGAACCGGATAGTGAGATTCGGCGAGTGACAGTTTCTCCTTAATAAAAAACACCCTCCAAACAGAGGGTGTTTTTTATTCGCCGGTCGCGACGCGGAGGACTTCATCGACGCTCGTGAGTCCGTCCAAAGCTTTCAATAATCCGTCTTGCGCCATGGTGACCATGCCGTCTTTCATGGCAAGTTCTTGAATTTTATATTCGGAAACGGATTGCCCCGACAAAATCACTTCTTCAATCGAAGGGGTCATGGTAAAAATTTCGTAAATACCGACGCGTCCCGAATATCCATCATCCGCCTCGGTGACTTTTGCGGGATCAGGCTCCATAAATTCAAGGTGTTCTAGGTCGACCGTATACCCGGAATTTGGCGGACGAGTGCTCAGAATCTTTTTTGCTTCTTCGAGCTTTTCCGGGGCGAGGGTCGCTTTTATGGCCATGTCTTTTTTCAAGCGGCGAACCAGGCGCTGTCCAATGACGGCATTTAATGACGGAGCAAGAAGAAAAGCTTGAACGCCCATGGAAAGAAAGCGCGGGATGGCGCCGGCTGCGCTATTTGTATGAATGGTTGAAACCACTAAGTGGCCCGTCATCGATGCCTGAATGGCGATTTCCGCTGTTTCCAAATCACGCATTTCACCCACCATCACAATATCCGGGTCCTGGCGAAGAATGGAGCGGAGGCCTTTTGCAAAATCGTAGTCTTTTGCATGATCGATCTGACTTTGATTGATTCCTTGAAGTTTATATTCAATCGGGTCTTCAAGAGTAATGATTTTAATTCCCGGGGTATTTAATTTTTTCAGAATGGCATAGAGCGTTGTCGTTTTACCGGAACCGGTTGGCCCGGTGGTGATAATCATGCCATTGGGTTTTTCAATTTCCGCTTTCAAGCGCTCAAGCGCGATGCCGCGAATCCCAAGATTTTCAAATTCAAGCGCAATGGCCTTTGGACGAAGCAAGCGCATCACGACGGATTCACCGAAAGCCGTTGGAAGAAAACTGGCGCGAATGTCGATTTTTTCATTCGTCAGATAAATGGTGATGCGGCCGTCTTGCGGTTTGTCTGTGATATTCAATTTCACGCCGGCGAGTAATTTTAGACGTGAAATAATTTGTTTCCAGGCCGTTTTTGGGAGCGTGGCCGCGTCTCGCAAAATACCATCGATACGAAAACGAATTTTTACATCTTCTTCTTCCGCTTCCACGTGGATATCAGAAGCGCCGGACTTGAGAGATGCGCCAATCATCAGAGTGACGATATCGGTTGTACTTACTTCGGTGATCTTTTTTTGAAGGTCCGCGTAATTTGTAATTTCTTTTTCGTATTTTTCTAATGTCTCTTCATCGATGCGATATCCGTAGATCACTTCTTTCGGGGTGGGGAGTTTTTCGTATAAAATATGCGCCGCGTCAAAGCTATCATCCGAAATCAAATAGGTTTCGACATTGGCGTGCTGGGATTTTTCCAGATCTTTTCGCAACCGTTCAATTTCCTCGGTTGGTTCCGTGGTCGCGATACGAATTTCTCCGCCGGCGGAGAAAAAAGCGACGACGCGCAAGGTTTCGGAAACATCGCGAGGGATGAGAGAGAGTGCTTCAGGAGCAATTG
>CBDULO010000160.1:0-1671 GCA_965368095.1 uncultured bacterium
TAGCAATATCTTTCTCTTGTGCATACCTATGGTGCTAGGATAGGCTAAATCAAGAGATACGCAAAGAATATATGTGTGGAATAGCCGGAATTATTGAAAAAGAGAATAAACCTGTCGATGGAGGCATGCTTCAGGCTATGGCGGATTCAATTGCCTCGAGAGGACCGGATGATCAGGGGATTTGGCAAAAGGGTTCAGTTGGGCTTGTGCATCGCCGTCTTTCTATTATTGATCTCAGTCCGCTTGGGAAACAGCCGATGATAAGCGCGGAAGGGCGGTTTACCATCACCTTTAATGGGGAGATTTATAATTATCTTGAATTGCGCGATGAATTGAAAAAGGGCGGAGCGTCCTTTCGCTCCAATAGCGATACGGAAGTCTTATTACATCTCTATGCAAAAAAAGGACGGGAGATGCTTCATGATCTCCGCGGGATGTTTTCATTCGCCATCTGGGATCAAGAAAAGCGCGAGCTTTTTTTCGCGCGGGATCGATTGGGTCAGAAGCCATTCTTTTTTCGAACGGATGAAGGGGGTTTTCGCTTCGCTTCGGATCTTCGTGCGCTCAGGCGTGAGGGAGAGGCGATAGACTGGGAAGCGGTTCGAATGTTTTTTGGGTTGCAATATGTTCCGGCGCCGCGAACCGGCTATGCGGAAATACGCTGTCTTCCCAAGGGGACGTATGGCATCTACTCGGAAAATGGTATTGAACTCAATTCGTACTCAGTATTTTCACGTGAAAAAAAGTTGTCGGTGAACTTTGAGGACGCGGCGAGCGAAGTGAAGCGATTGCTTGAACAGTCGGTAGAATATCGGCTGGTCGCGGATGTGCCGGTGGGACTCTTTCTTTCCGGCGGGATTGATTCGGCGTCGATCGGCTATCTTGCAAAACAAAAAATAGAAAAGCCGCTTCATACCTTTACCATGGGTTTTTCTTCCGCCGTCTTTGATGAACGGCAGGAAGCGGAACGTATTGCGAAAGATATCGGATCGGAACACCATGTCTTTGAAGCAAGTCCGCAGCGTATGCTTGATATTGTCGATACAGTGATTCTGGAATGTGCCGCGCCATATGCCGACAGTTCTTCTTTACCGACATATTTGCTTTCCGCGGAAACAGCCGGCGTAGTAAAGACAGTGATGACAGGCGACGGGGGAGATGAATTATTTGGCGGATATCGGCGATATGGATATTTTCAACTTGCGGAAAAACTAAAACGGGCCGGTCTTCTTTTTCCGGCTTCTTATCTCGCTTTGGGCGCGTCAGCCATCTTGCATGATCCGCGTTATGCACGCTTTGCGAATATGCTGAAGGGGTTTCGAAAATCCTACGGACTTAGCTATGCAAAACTCTTTTCCGGCTCATATTTTCATGAGGAATCGCTTGAAAAATTGCTACGTCCAGACTTTTTTACCTCTACAAAGAGCGCTTCGTCCGATCAATATATTGTTGAGCGATATGAAGAATCTCTGCAACTGGAGGGGGTTCTGGACTTCGATCTCAATTCATATCTACCGGATGATTTGAATGTGAAAATGGATCGCGCAACCATGGCGCATGGACTTGAGGCGCGATCGCCTTTTCAAGATCATGAGCTTATCGGATATATTTCTAAACTCCCTTCTTCATTTCAACTGCATGCGAAAAGAAAAAAGGCGCTTCTCAGAGAGG
>CBDULO010000161.1:0-1621 GCA_965368095.1 uncultured bacterium
GAAAGTGCCTTCACTTTCCTAAACGCTTTCGATGTGTTCGTCCTTCCATCCTCTAAAGAAGGAATGTCATTCGCTCTTCTGGAAGCCATGGCCGTCGGCCTCCCTTGCGTGGCAACCGACGTGGGGGCCGCGAGCTATATGCTTGAAAACGGAGCTTGCGGCTGGATCTCCCCGTATCACGATATGGAGCAACTGGCCGAACATATGATTGAAGCCGCGAACACCCTTCCGGAAAATCAAAAAGGAAAGCTCGCGAGCCGAAAAGCTGAACGAGACTTCCCTCTCAATAAAACGCTTGAAGCGAATCTGAATGCCCTACTCGGCTAAAATCGTACTTTCGCGCTCTGCCTCATACCTTTGAATAATACTGAGAATAGTCGCGTCGATATCAGGATAGCGGCTCTTCGCATATTCCGTGAGAGCCTTCTGCTGTTCAGAGAGGCCGGCTACCGCCAGTTTCGCCGCAATCTGCGCGTATACCGCTTCTTCCGCCGAAGGGAATGTATCGAGCCGTGAAATCAATTCGTCGATCGCCGCTTGATCTTCCAATACAAGATAGGCGTCAAATAACGGCACGAGCTCCCGTCCATTGGTGAATTTATATGGAAACTCAACTGTTTGAGAAAGGGCGATTTCACTCGCTCCCTCTTCTAAATTTCCGACATCATAGAGAACGGCTACGCCGTATCTCCAATGCCCCTCGCCCAATGCATCATCGAAGTCTTTTACCCTTTGCAATACGTCAACCGCCGCATCCATATTTCCCGTCTCGGCATAAAGCCGTGCCAAGGCATAGTGCAATTGCTGTCGCTTCTCACTGGTTGCGATCGCGTCCAAATAGAGCTGTTCCGCGCGCGCAAGCCCTTCGGGAACGAGCGGGCCGAAAGCGTGCAGCAGCCGCGCATAAACGAAGAGCCCATTCGTATTTCTTGGATGAATGGTTAAATCGTGCTCATTCAATTGAACAGCAAAATCATACGCCTCCCGCCATCTCGGCAATTCTGAAAAGCCGGGTCTCGATACGAGCCCAACCAAATTTCTCGAAAAAACGAATGACTGCTCATCCGTATACGGCGTCCATTTTTGATTCGCCTCTTTCGCCATATCCAATGCGCGATCAAAATCTGTACTGATCACATTATTCGCCGCGAGCGTCTGTTTTGAGATCTGAAACGGAAGCACCGACATTCTCCATACCAACAATAGAGCAGCAGCCTGAATAACAGCAAAAGCAATCCACGGAACCGGCCTGGTTTTTTGCTTTTTCAGTCGCCCTTCCTCTACTCCCTTCTCTTCTTTCACTCCCACAAATTCTCCGCTTGTCGCGGCGACAATCAGCCCATACATCAAGAAACTCATTGAGAACCCAGCTGGATGATCAAATACAAGCAAGTTTTGAAAGAAATAGGCGACTGGCAATGAGAACAGGATGGCGGCTATTGGAAGATCAATCCACTCTTTTTTATACGCACGGATAACTGAATAAAAAATTGCGAAAAAAATGAAAGAGAAAGTGATAAAACCGATGATTCCAGTCATCGACAAAACATCCAATACGGTATTATGCGCTCGATCAAACCATGTTTCATATTGCCCGAATCGAAGCGATTCAGGATTATAT
>CBDULO010000162.1:0-1560 GCA_965368095.1 uncultured bacterium
ATCTACGGATCTTATTTCCGCGCAGGATCCGTTTGAGCTCGGATTTCTTGCTTACCTTTTGGCACAAAAATATCATAAACCGTTTGAAGTGCAGGATCATGGCGGTTTTTATGATGGGGAAACAAATGGTGAGCCACTTTGGTTTCTGCGGAAATATCTCGCGTTTTTTCTTGCGAAACGGGCGCAAGGAATTCGCACGGTAAGTCCAAAAAGCTTGAAAGCTTTAAATTCTGATTCTTACGCGCACGTTTACTTTCTTCCTATCGCTGTTGATGAGCGTTTTTTTGAAGCTCACTATGCTCCGGAAAAAAATCTTATCGTGACAGTTTCTCGACTTATTCCTCTTAAGCGCGTGGACTTCCTTTTGCGCGTTTTTGCGGAGGCTTTGAAAGAACGTCCATCCTTAAAACTTACCGTGGTTGGGGATGGTCCTGAAAAAGCCTCGCTTATTGCCTTAGCGGAATCGTTGGGTATTTCCGATTCTGTGAATTTTGTTGGTCATCAGAATCCATTGCCGTATTATGAGCGTGCGTCATTGTTTGTTTCTTTGTCACAGCATGAGGGTTGGGGTGTGGCTTCTGTTGAGGCGGCGATTGTTGGTGTTCCTGTATTGATGTCGGATACCGGATGTGCGGAATGGTTGAAAGAGAGACGTGCTGTGCGTATTATTGCTCAAGTTTTCGATATAAGTATGATGTCGCGCGTTGTATTGGAGATGCTTGATACACCTCTTTTACCTTCTTCATCCTCGGTATTGCGTATGTCTCAAGCAATTTCTGAACAGATGCGTGTTTGGCGTGATCTTGTAACCATGATTAAGTGAATGGGTATATGTTGAAGTTACTCATTTGTGTTGAGGCGGTTGACTTGGATGATACAGCACAAGGATTTTTCGTTCCTTGGCTTCAAGCATTAAGCGCGCAAGGAGTGCGGGCGACAGTTATTTGCCTTCGAGAAGGGCGGTATGATGATCTTGATCATCGTGTTATTGCTTTACCGTCCGGTAAAGGGGTTCTTGCAAAGCTTTTTCGTGGCTTGAAGCTTGTTCAGCTGTCTTGGTACTTGCGTCACGATTATGATGCGGTGTTTGTTCGAGGTGCTCCGGTATTTGCGTTGTCTGCGGGGTGGTTGTGGCGTCTTTTGCAAAAACGTATTGTTCTTTGGTTTGCTCATTACCAAGTTTCTCCCGCATTACGTGGAGCGAGTATCTTCAGTCATGCACTAGTGACCTCTGCGCCGGAAGCCTGTGCTATCGATTCAAAAAAATTGCATGTTATTGGTCAGTCCATTGATACAGATCTTTTTCATATTTCAAATGATAAGGGATTTGCAACAAATTCTGTGCTCGTTCTTGGACGTATTTCTCATGTGAAACAAGTGCCTCGTATTATTCGATTATTTGAGCAAAGTGATTTAGGTAAACAAGATGGAAAATTAGAAATTATTGGGAAAGCTTTTGACGAAAGCGCAACAGATGTTGATGTTTTAACGCGGTCTCATTCTCATATTCATTGGAGTCGAGAAGGTTTACCCTATGACCAAATACCCGGAATCGTTGGT
>CBDULO010000163.1:0-1545 GCA_965368095.1 uncultured bacterium
ATCCATATCTATTGGTAAAGGGCGAATGCCCGACTCCCTCTAGAGAAATCAAATACCCCCGGTAAATCTGCCGGGGGATTTTATTTAAGATTTCTACAGCTATTCGATCGGCTGTCCGATGCGGTAATTCGTAAAGAATTCATCAGGAATGTCGAAGACAAGGCTCGCCCAATTCGCCCCCCAAATTTCGATAGCATACTCCTCACTGTTCACATGGCGCATGGTTCCAAAGGCGTCAACCACCACATATACCTTTGGTGAACTCGCTGATTTTACAAGCGTTCCCGGTCGAAAAGTCGCATTTCGCGTCAACCGATATTCTTGAATATCGTCATCATCAATTAAGATGACGTCGTCGAAATTTGCAAACCAGGAATGAAAGGTGAGGTCGTTTGGAAATGCAAGGCGCTGGCCATTACTCATAAGACAATAGACGCTTGGGCTATTTTCGGAGCGAACGACATCAAAACAATCCAGATCTCCCTGATCAACGAAGGCGGCCGTCTGATGATAGCGCTCATAGTCGGCATGAGTCATAAATTCATCGTGCCCATCCGGATGAAGCGTGTCGAGCCAATTGATAATCGATCGAATATCTACATGTTCGAATCGAATTTCAGATTCCCCCTGACCATTTGAAACAGTCACGATTCGCGTGGGAATACCGATGAGATGCCCCTCGGCATCCGCAAGCGTTCCACCCGAATCCCCGGAAACGACCTCGGCATCGGTTTCGATAAATCCATTTCTAAATTCAAGAATTTCACCGCTTCGCTGCAATTGCTTATCTCCCGTTCCCGAGTAGCCCGTAATGGTGATCGCGTCCCCGATCTCCGCAAACTCATTCGTTTGAAGATGGGGGAATGGCGCTGTAAGTCCCGCCTGACCGATTGGCTGACCCAGCCTTAATATCGCAAAGTCCTGATTGTTCTTTTCAAAAAACACCGTGCGCACAACAGTCGCACGAAAGAAATTTTTGGGAAGTTTTGTCGCCAGATCAACAAACCCCACATCGCATGAAGAGGAGGCTTGCCCCGTATGATGATCCGCCGCTACATGCCCATTTGTGAGGATATAGCCCTTTTCCGGATGAATTACCGTGCCTGAGCCCTGTCTGCCGTCACATACGACCCAAACGCTTGCTGAGCGTATTTCTTGGGAAATTGTTTGAGCGGATATCGTGGCCGGCCCGGCGAAGAGGCCGATTAACAATAAAATAGCTCCACGCATGTAGATATTCATATTGGCAGTATAGCATCTTCAAAACATACCCCGGGGTTGACTAAAGTTAGATAAAAAGGCGAAATGGAAATTGCGAACCTTGGAGAAGGAGGAGGGGATGGCGCATCTCTTGGTGCTGGGTTTTCTGGTTGTGGTCGCCTATGCCGCGATTCGACAGCATATCAATACAAGAAAAGGTATTGGTCGGCTGGCAAAAAACGAGCGATTTCGCTATCAGAGCGGAGGGTTCATTTTTCGAGGCCATGAAGGGCATGAGATCCACAAGCGCGATCTGGCGCTGAAACAGGCGAAACTGCGAGCCAT